>JBFGBS010000168.1:0-5429 GCA_041567475.1 Arthrobacter sp. | reverse complement strand
TTGCGCAGCGGGCGGACGCGAGGGAGTCGAAGCTGTCCGCAGCCGCGCCGCAAACCTGGTCACCCTCGACGTGGGTCTTCCGGACATCGACGGCTTCGAAGTCCTTCGCCGGATCCGCCAGTTCAGCGACTCCTACGTGGTCATGCTGACGGCCCAGGCCGACGAAATCGATACGCTCACCGCGCTCCATACCGGAGCCGATGACTTTTTGACGAAACCCTTCAGGCCCCGGGAGCTCCGCGCCCGGGTGGCTGCGATGATGCGGCGGCCCCGGCAGTCGATCCCGGCCGGGCCAAAGCCCGACGTTGATCCTGACGCCCCGGCGCCGGCAGCCTCCGACCCGGTGCTGCGGCACAACGGCCTGGCATTGAACCCGCAGACCCGGGCCGTGACCGTCGACGGCGAGGCCATCAGCCTCACCCGCAGCGAGTTCGACCTGCTGCACGACCTGCTCAAGGGAGCAGGCATCGTCCGGTCCAAATCCGATCTGGTCCGCGTAGTGCGCGCCGAGTACTACCGGGACGATGCGTACATCAGCGAGTCCGACGAGCGCGCCGTGGAGGTCCATGTCGGCAATCTGCGGCGGAAGCTGCAGGAGGACCCGATCCAGCCACGCTGGCTGTTGACCGTGCGCGGCGTAGGCTACCGGCTGGCTCCCGAGCTGACGTAGCGGGTTCCGTTCCGCGAGCGACTGCACCTGCGGCGGGCCCTGCGCGGCCCTGGACAGGCACTCACTCCGTCCAGGGCCGGGCAGGGCCCCGTCCCAGGGGCCCGCTCGATTTCTCCCCAGGGGGAAATCGACGGTGCCGTTGCCGCCCGTCAGCCCGTCAGTCCGGGATCCGCAGCAGGATGGAGTTCTTGGTGACGGCGTTGACCGCGGAGGCGAAGATCGGGCCGAGCTCAGAACCGGTCGCCGCACAGAAGAAGTAGTCGCCGTCAGAGTTCTCGATGGTCCGCTTCGCCGCGTCCCCGCAGTTGTTATTCGCCACGCTGGGATTACCCGAGTCGTCCGGCGACGCTGCGGCTGCCAGGACGTCGCGTACGTAGGCTTCGCCGGAGGCACAACGTGCCGAGGTCGCGTCCCCGAAGGCCACGGTCACGATCAGGATCTTCTCGGCCTTGGCGTTCGCCGCGACCGCCTTCAAGTTGTTGCAGGCAGCGAGTCCGCCGGGGTTGATGATGTCGCCGGCCACATCCAGCGACGTGGATCCTGACGCTGCACCGGATTCGTTGGGCTGGCCATCGGTCTCGAAGATGATGGCCTTCTTGGGCGGGAAGGTCCGTGCCGGCAGGCTCGCCAGGTTGTTGGGGTCCTTTCCCAGCAGGTAGCGTGCGGCGGACTTCATCGGCGACGCGAGATAGGTGCCGCCGCTGGACGCGGCCAGTTTCATGCAAACCAGACCCTTGTAGAGGGTGCTGTTGATGTTCAGCTCCAGCTTCGCCCCGGGAATCGCGGGTAGATTGCTGTAGTCGTTGGCGAACGGCACGGGAATCCACGTGCCTGCCATGGTCGGCGCGGGAGCGGTGATGCAGGCGGGCGTGGGGGCGCTCTTGTGGATGGTCCCCAGGGACACGTATTGCTGTTCCTTGGTCATGGTCTGGAGCGTGCTGAGGATCCCGTCGATCATGCCGACCCGGTTGGCCGCGCTCATGCTGCCGGTGCGGTCCGCAACCAGGACAATGTCCATCGGGTTCGGGATCTGGGCGCCGCACGAGCCTTGGCAGGCGTTCGCAGCGAGCGCGCCGGTATTGCCGTTATTGATGCCGATGACCGGGGCGAGGTTGAAGGGGACGGGTTTGTCGTCGGTCAGGGTGATCGTGTTGCAGGTCTTGCCGAGGCCCGGGGAACATGGGATGGCACAGATCTTCTGGTCACACTTCGCCCCGAGGACCGTCCCGGGATTGCAGACGGTGGCGAACTGGGTGACGTCCGGCAGCTTGGTCGCCCCGGTGGATGCGACAATGCACCAGAAGGTGACCGTAGGGAGCGCTTCGGGGTCGTTGGCCTTCGCGTACGCCAGCGCGGCGGTCTTGGCGGCGGCCGGGTCGCCGGGGAGCGAGACGGCACCGGCGAGGGCGCCGGCGTCGAGGGCGTTGGAGAGGTGCTGGCGTTCGGCGACCAGCTTGCCGATATCCAGCGCCAGGGCCCCCGCGGCAAACAGCGCCGGCACCAGGACGGCGAAGATCACCACGGACGCCCCGCGTTCGCGGGACGCCGGGCCCTGCGGCGCCATGCCGCCGTCGCCTTCGCAGTGCCCGGTGCGGCCGGCCTTGGACCTGAAACCTCTAATCAGGGAACGCATGCTCCACCACTCCAATCCTTTGAGCCGGTAGGGACAGTTGCGATGCTTTCCATCCGCATCACTGCCTTTGCTGTGAAGACGCCGTCGAGTGCCCAGGCATAGAACCCGGTCAGGGACGACTGGGGATAGCGTGTGCAGACCACCATCACGCCGGGCGAACCCGCCGTGGTGTCGACCGCGAATCTCACCTGGAGCTGGGCCTGGTCGAGGCTGCGCCGTGCCTGGATGGTGGAGGCGATCACATCGCCCTGCGTGACGCCCTGGCGGGCGCCTTCGCGGGCCGCGCCCTGGAGGCTGATGGTCTCCCCGTATGCGACGCCGAAGTCGATCACGCCCAGCAGCAAAGAGAGCAGAATGGGCACAATGAGGGCAAACTCCACGGCAGCAGCACCCCGCTGCCGGTGGTGCGGATTAGGCTGGCGTCCTCCCCGGAACCTGCGCATTGCTACTCCTTTGATGTGGACGGTGGTGGCCTGCCGAACCTCGCCAGGCGCCGGGCTCTTCGGCTGGTGAGCGTTCACCCGGAGAAGGCATCGATGGTGTTGATGACCGCCGGGCCCAGAATGACGATGAACAGCGGCGGGAAGATGAACAGCAGCAACGGAAACACCACGGCCACCGGAAGTTTCATGGCCTTCTCCTCGGCACGGAGGCGGCGCTTGACGCGCATCTGATCGGCCTGGGGCTTCAGCACCCGGGAGATCGAAAGCCCTTGCGCTTCGGCCTGGACCATGGCGCCCACGAAACTCTTGAGGTCCGCGACCGTCGACCGGTCTGCCATGGCCTTGTAGGCTTCGCGGCGGGTTCTGCCGGCCTGGATGTCCTGGAGCGTGCGGACCATCTCTTCAGCCATCGGTCCCTTGCCGTTGGCCCCGACGCGGGCCATGGCCACTTCGAATCCCAGCCCCGCTTCAACCGAGATCAGCAGCTGGTCCAGGACGTTCGGCAGATCCAGCTGGATCTGCGCCTGGCGTTTGGTTCCGTTGTTGTAGATCAACAGGTCAGGGAGGAAGTAGCAGGCGGCCGTGATGACGATGGCAAGGACGGTCCCTCCCGTGCTCCGGCCCCCGCCGAAGAGCAAGCCGATCATGGCGCCACCCATTGCCGCCAGCGGCTTCAGCGAGAGCAGCCGGTCCAGCGGCATGGAAGCGGGACGCCCGGCGGCCCCGAGCATGCGGTCCAGGCGGACGATGTAGGACCGCGGCGTGATCCTGCGGGCGAGGACCACCATCAGGCTTGAACCGCCTTTCGCCGCCTCGGTGGGGCGCATGGAGATAGCGGCGACCCGTGCACTGATCAAGCGGCTGGCCGTCCTGTCCACGCTGACGACGGACCAGACGAAGTAGGTCACGGGAAGGATAACGGTAGCGATCAGCAGCCACGCGGTCGGACTCATGGACTCCACTCCCTAGAACTTGATCTTGACCATGCGGCTGATCCAAAAGGACCCGATGGCCATCATGATCAGGCCGGCGCCGATCATGATCCAGCCCAGCGGTGAGCCCGTCAGCGCACTCATATAGCCCGGATTGGTCATGTTGACGAAGGCTGCCACGAAGAACGGCAGGCCAATGAGGATGTATGCCGAAAACTTGCCTTCGGCCGCCAGCGCTCGGACCTGGCCTTTGATCTGCGCGCGCTCACGGACGGTTTCCGCCACGTGATCAAGCACCGAGGCCAAGTCGCCGCCCACCTCACGGTTGATCTCAATGGCCTGGCTCAGCCATTCGAAGTCTTCGCATTGCATCTTCCGGCCCACCTCAGCCATCGACTCCGGGGCCGACCGGCCAACCCTGACTTCGTTGACGATCCTGGCGAGCTCCTCCGACATAGGGGCGGGCATTTCCACGCTGCAGCTGTGCATGCTCTGCGAAATACTGTGGCCGGCCCGCAGGCTTCCGGACAGGGACATCAGCATGTCGCTGAGCTGATCTTCGAAGGCCACACGGCGTCGGCCCGTCTTGACCGCAATAAGCACGTGCGCGCCGACCGGAACCACCACGACCAGCGCCAGTGCCAGCAGAATGCCTTGGAACAGCAAACCGGCTATTCCCGCCACCACGGTTGACAGCGCCACCCACAGCATGAATTCCGACGGCGTCAGTTTGAAGCCCGCCGCACTCAACGCATCCCCGCCGAAAGCTCCCTTGCTCTTCTTCCCGAGGTGCCGTTCCATATAGGCGGCGGTGACGCCGTTTAACCGGGCGACTGCGGAATCCCGTGCTTCGACGGTAAACGGCCGCCGGCGGCTGATGTGGATGTCCTGGAAGCGGGGCCGGAAGGCGACAAAGAGCAAAAGGGCGACCGCCAGCAGGACAACGGCGACGCCGGCGAGCAGCGTAGGATCCTGGGTCATCGCGATCACCACCGGGCGGGTTGGGGCTCGGGAATAAACATCTCGGGAGGCAGGATGATGCCCATATCAGCGAATTTCTCGACAAAGCGCGGACGCACGCCTGTGGGTATGGGCTTCCCCACGTATTTGCCGTCGGCGTCGACTCCGGCGGCGAAGTCGAAGACAAACGCGTCCTGCAGCGTCACGACGTCCCCTTCCATGCCGAGGACTTCGGTGATGTGGGTAACGCGCCGCGTTCCGTCCTTGAGCCGGCTCAATTGCACGATGAGGTGGACAGCACTCGCAATTTGCTCCCGGATCGCGCGCAGGGGCAGGTCCATTCCGGCCATCAGGACCAGTGTTTCCAGTCGGGCGACTGCGTCCCGGGGCGAATTCGAGTGGACCGTGGAAATCGATCCGTCGTGGCCGGTGTTCATGGCCTGGAGCATGTCGAGTGCCTCGCCGCTGCGGACTTCGCCCACAACGATCCTGTCCGGCCGCATGCGCAGCGAGTTCCTGACAAGCTCCCGGATCCCCACCGCGCCCCGGCCTTCGATGTTCGCCGGCCGGCTCTCCAGCCGGACCACGTGCTCTTGCTGGAGCTGCAGTTCCACAGCGTCCTCGATGGTGACGATGCGCTCGTCGGCGGGGATGAAGGAGGAGAGGACATTCAGGAGCGTGGTTTTACCGGTACCGGTTCCGCCGGAGACGATGATGTTCAGGCGGGCCTTGACGCAGGCATCGAGGACCTTGGCCATGGCGGGGGAGACGGAGTCGAACCGGATCAGGTC
>JBFGBS010000167.1:0-5429 GCA_041567475.1 Arthrobacter sp. | reverse complement strand
GGCGAGGGCTTCGTGGCCGTGGAACTGTTGTTCCTGCCCGGCAGCTACGGGCCGTGCCCGGAATGCGACGGCGCCCGGTACAACCAGGAGACCCTGGCCGTGACCTACCGGGGCAAGAACGTGGCCGAAGTGCTCGGCATGACGGTCGACGCGGCAGCGGACTTCCTGGCCCAGGTCCCGGCCGCCGCGCGCAGCCTCCGGACCCTGCGCGAGGTGGGCCTGGGCTACCTGCGGCTCGGGCAACCCGCGACGGAGCTCTCCGGCGGCGAGGCGCAACGGATCAAGCTCGCCACCGAACTCCAGCGCGCCCAGCGCGGCCATTCGCTCTACCTGCTCGACGAGCCCACCACGGGACTGCACCCGGCCGACGTCGAACTCCTGATGGCACAGCTGCAGCGCCTCGTGGACGCCGGCAACACCGTGATCGTGGTGGAACACGAGATGGATGTTGTGGCCGCCGCCGACTGGGTGATCGACCTCGGCCCCGCCGGCGGTGATGCAGGCGGGCAGATCATCGCCGCCGGAACACCGGCCGACGTCGCCCGGTCCACAACAAGCCGGACCGCACCCTACCTGGCATCCGTACTCAACGGCTGAGGCCCACGGCGCATCCGGCCTATGCGGTGCGCGGGATTTCCCTAACGATGCGTACCTTCCAGTGCTTCTCATCACTGGTGTCCAACAGCGCGACCGTCCCCATCGCAACATGCAGGGCGACCCGTTTGGCGGCCAGCAGTTCGAGATAGAGGGTTTCATTCATCCGGGCGGGCGCGTCGATGACGTACTTCACGGCGTCGCGGACCTTGCGGTAGTTGGCGCTGCGCTCGCGGTGCAGGTGCAGTTGCAGGCTGTGGCGCTGGCGGAGCTTCGGCTCGTGCCGGTTCAACCAGGACACGGCGGCGTGGACTCCCACCACCACCGCCAGGCTCACTCCATACATCCACCATTCACTGTTAAGCAGGAACAGCGGAAGGTTAGCGATTGCGACGGCGGCAATGACGATGCGCAGGGCCAGCAACCGCTGCATGCTCAGCGCTACCGCGGCCATCATGGCGCGCAACCCGTGCTGTTCAGTGAGGGCCTCGGCCGGATCCAGCGTGAATTCCTCGAGCACGAGGATTCCGTTCGCCTCAGGTCCGAGCATTTGTCCGTACTTCGGCACTGCGCTCGGCACTGCACTCGGCACTGGTGGCATGGCGGGGGCTGGGTTCATGGCGTGTCCTCCGGGCGAGATTGGTGGGCTACTGGTAGGGTACGCGCCGTTCCGGGGAGCTGTCAGCCCCATTCCGGCATGTGAACATCGGCACGTCGGGCCCCGTGCAATTGGTGCTTTGGCTCCGTGGCCTCAAACTGGAGAGATGCAGACTTTCCTCCCCTTCCCAGATTTCCGGCAAAGCGCCTCGGTCCTGGACGACGTCCGGCTCGATAAGCAACGCATCGAAGCGCTGCAGGTCCTCCGCGCCTTGGTGATCCCGGACTATGGCCGGCAGGACCACCCGGTGATCCAGATGTGGATGGGCTACGTCCCGGCACTGACCATGTACGGGCTGGCGATGGTGGATGAGTGGGTCTCCCGCGGGCACGAGGATCACACCCGCGCGAAGATCATGGAATTTGCCCCGCAGGCTGCGCACCCCGATTATGCCGCCAAGATCCCGATGCCGCCATGGCTGGGGAACGAGGATTTCCACCGGAGCCACCGGTCACGGCTGATTGCCAAGGATCCGCGCTTCTACCTGCCCCTGTTCCCTGACACGGAGCCCGATCTTGAGTTTGTCTGGCCCCAGCCCAGGCATCTGCTCCTGCCCGAAGACCCCGAGGGCGACCGGATGTGGGTGCTGCGGCTGCCCGTCGGCGACACCGACCCCATGAAGCTGGACACCGTCAGCCTCCCGCCCGTGGGCCGTGCGAAAAACGCTCCCGCCGAGGACGAGTACCAGTTCGTGTATGCCGACCCCAGCTCCCGGCGCCCCAGCAAGGAGCGGAAGCTGCCGCCGAAGCAGCTCACGAAGAAGCCCACCCGGAAACGCCAGCAGCAGGAGGCCGCGTTCACCACGCTGCCCGGCAACTCCGTCGTGGCCATCCCGCTCGAGGGCGGTACCTCCTTTGCCGTGGGCCGGGTCCAGGGCCGTCCCATCACCGTCGACGGTCAGTTCGCGCGCAACTTCACTGTCGATGAGATCCGCGACCGCTCCGCGTTTGACTACCCGGCGCTGCTGCAGGATCCCCGGCTGTTCTTCCCGATTCCGGCCCAGTAAGTCCACGGGCCCCGTCCCTGCGGCCTGCGCCGGATCGGGGCCCGCTGGCCGGATCGGAACAATATGTGCCAAATCGACGCCTAAATATCAAGGTTTTCTCAAGACAAGTGTGCTTGCCCCTGCTAGCGTGTAACTCGCGTGGCACGTGTGGTGCATGTTACAAGCGTTACTGTCTGAAAAGTTGGGGCCATGGTTGGATCACAGAGTCAACTCCGTGCGGTAGTGGTTGATGATGACAGCGATGTCCGACTCCTGATTCGCCGCACCTTGGAGATGCAGGGCTTTGCCGTCGCGGAAAGTGCGAACGGCGCTGATGCCCTGCTCCATATCAAGGAACACCAGCCGGACGTAGTGACGCTGGACCTCAACCTGCCTGACCTTGACGGCATCGAGGTGTGCCGCCGGCTGCGGAAGTTCTCCCAGGCCTACGTCTTTATGATCACGGCCCGCGCGGATGAAATCGACGAACTCATGGGCCTGGAGACCGGGGCCGACGATTACATCAGCAAGCCCTTCAGCCCGCGCACGGTCCAGGCCAGGGTGTCTGCCGCGCTGCGCCGGCACCGGCCCACGCCGCAACGCCTCACCCCGCAACGACGGGCCAGCGACGTCATCCCGATGACCGCCGCCGAAATTGCCGAGGCAAGCAACGGCTTCCAGCGCCGCGCCTCAGACCGCGCCACCGCGGCAGGCGAGCCCACCTTCCAGCGCCGCGCCACCGACACCGGTGACCAAAGCTTCCAGCGCCGCGCCACCGACGCCGGCGCCGGCGACCACAGCTTCCAACGACGCGCCACCGCCCCGTCTGCCGCCCCGGATGATCCCGTGGCAAGTGCACCAACGGGGACGATTCCGGCAACTGCCTCCGCCCACGGCGACACCCACACTGTCACCGTGCTTCGGCACGGGCCCTTGACTGTTGATGCCGATGGCCGGATCGCCTCCATCGACGGCGTTGAACTGGACCTGACACGGACAGAGTTTGACCTGCTGGTAGCCCTCACGGGCGCTCCCCGGCGGGTCTGGACCCGAAAGGCACTTCTCGAGAAAGTGTGGGGCAACGAATGGACAACAGACGAGCATCTGGTCGAAGTGCACATCGGAAACCTGCGCCGGAAACTCGGAGACAAGGGCCGGGAACCGCGGTTCATTCGGACGGTGCGTGGCGTGGGGTACCGCATGGCACCGGCGGAAATGGCAGCCTAGGTGGCGTTGAATTCCCATGACAATTGACCTGACCGGGCACCGCTCCGCGGAAGGCGACGTCGAGCCGTCCCGCAATGCCGTCCTCGCCGACTACGGCCTTCCCGACCTCCATCCCTGCGCCGGCGCGGCGGCACCCGGCGTTCCCAACACCCATGACCAACTCCACAAGCTGCTGACGCTGGCAACCCGGATCACCCGGACACCGTGCGGCATGGTCAACATCATCACCGAAGGCGAGCGGCACCAAATCGCGGCCGTGGGCATCGAACCCGGGGTCTGCTCCATCCAGGATTCGCTTTGCGGCTCGGTCTTCCTCCGGGGCCAGACCACGGTTGTCCCCGATGCGTCCCGTGATCCGTTGTTCAAGGACAACCCGTTTGTCACGGGAGCAGCCGGGGCCGTGCGCTTCTATGCCTCGGTTCCGCTCACCACGGACTCCGGATTCGTCCTCGGCTCGCTGTGTGTTTTGTCGCCCGTGGCAGGAGAACTCTCCCGGGCCAGCAGGGCGTCGCTGGAGATCATCGCCGAGCAAGTGGTCGCCGTCTTGGAGCTGCAGCACCATGCCAGGATGCTCGCCACGAGCCTGGCCGACGTCCGGCGCAGCAACGAGCTGTTGAAGTCGTTCGCCGGCCGGATCAGCCACGAACTGCGCAACCCGCTGACCAGTGTCATCGGGTTCACGGAACTCGGCGAAGAGCGGAACCCCGGCGCAGCCGACGATTTCGCCATCATTGGCCGGACGTCCCGGCGGATGCTGGGCCGGGTGGATGACATGCTGGCGTTTTCACGGATCGGGGGTGACGTCCGGCGCCAGCCGGTCTCGCTCGCGTCCCTGGTCCACGACGTGGAAGAAGACCTGGCCCGAATCCTGCAGGATGCCGCGGCGGAAATTTCCGTCGAAGACGCCCACTTCGACGCCGACGCCGGGCAGCTGCGCACACTCCTGCAGAACCTCATCCACAATGCTGTCGCCTACCGCTGTCCCGGCACGGCACCCGAAGTTCGGGTCACAGCCGAGCAAAACCTCAACGAACTCACCATCCGCGTGGCGGACAACGGCAAGGGCATCCCGGCCGAGGAACGCGACCGCGTCACCGAGCCGCTCATCCGCCTGCACCGCGACGGCGATCCGCCCGGTTCCGGGTTCGGACTGGCCACGTGTGTCCGGATCGCCCGCGCCCACGGCGGGCAGCTGGAAATCGGCGAAGGACCCGGCGGCGGCACCACCGTGTCCCTGATAATCCCGGCAACGGTCCCGTCCGATCCCGCAGCCGCCGACTGCGCTTCGCCCTGAAGCAACTCAGCGCTGAGGCAGTTCCGCACTGAGGCAACTCCGCGCTGGGGCGCTATGGGGCGCTATTGCTAGGCAGCCTGGAGCATCGGCTCGGACACCGAACCGTGGGCAGGCAGCGGCTGGAAACCGAACAGGTCGGCGGCCAACTGCGCGAACTCCGCGGCGCTGCTATCCAGTGCCCAGGCGGCACTACGGGCAGCAACGAGGTCCCCGGCACGGATCTGCCGTTCAACTTCCCGGCTCTGTGCCTCCAGCCGCAGGGCGCCCGTCATGGCGGCCGACGTCGCGACGCTGAGGACAGCGGTCAACGCACGCTCACGCGCGCCGTCACGCAGGTTCTCGTGCACGCACAGCAGCCGGTCCGGGAGCCGTTCAACGAACCGGCCCACGACGTCGACGGCGTCGGCACGGTAATTCAGTTCCGCGGCCAGAGCATCGATCCGGCGGCTGTCCAGGACGGGCACGCTGCCCGGCATCACTGGGGCGCTCCGGTTTCTTCGGCTGCCGAAACCGGGGCCGGCGCTGCCGTTGCCTCGTCCTCCGCCGGCTTGGACCAGATCGCTTTCAGCACCAGCAGCACCAGCAAGGCGGGAGCCCCGTACATCAACACAGCCTGAACGGGCGGCTGCCGGAGCGCGCGGATACCGTCGCCGAGGTAAGGCACCACGGCG
>JBFGBS010000166.1:0-5432 GCA_041567475.1 Arthrobacter sp. | reverse complement strand
GGCCCGGTGGGCGTCGTCGGGGCCTCCGGGGCGGTCTTTGGCCTCTTCGGAGCACTGCTGGTGGTCCAGCGCCACCGTGGCGGGGAGACCCGTCAACTCCTCGTCCTGATCGCCATCAACGGCGTGATCGGCTTTATGGTCCCGCAGATCGCGTGGCAGGCACATCTTGGCGGCCTGGTGACCGGTGCCCTCTGCGCGGCTGCCGTTGCCTACGCCCCGAAGGGGTCCCGCCGGGGTCTCCTGCAGGCCGGTGGGATCATCGCTGTCCTGGCCCTCGTGATCCTCGTTTCCGTCCTGCGGATGGCCAGCGCCAGCGCATAGCGCCGCTCCCTTCGCGCCGGGTTTCACCGCGCATCAACACGCTCCGCCCGGCCGGGTTGTCCACAGCGCTTATCCACAGTGTTAATAACTTACATCGATGTAGTTCATGACCTGCCGGATCGACCGAGCGCCCTGGCGGGCATCTTTCCCGCACGGCTCGGACTATCACCTTCCGTTATCCACAATTGTGGATAACTGCTGTGGGTTGTCCTGTGGCTAAGTGGATAACTTCCCGACGCCGGGCCGCCGCGACGCGAAACAGGCAGGCTCCCGGCGCCCAAGCCTCGAAGATCCCCGTGCACCGACAGGGTGCCCAGCCTCACGGGACCCGCGGCCACCCCGGCGCCTCAGCGCCCAGCCGGACGCTGGAGCAACGGCACGCCGGATCTCAACAGGTTATGCACACTGTTAATAACGCGCAGTTCCCCCGCCGCCTGGATAGCCGTGCCGGATCCGCGCGACACAGGGACCCGAGGCCCGGTACCGGCAGCCACGTTATCCCCACCTGTGGATAACGTGTGGGTACCGGGCTGTTATTAAGTGGATAACTCTGGCCTGCTCCCTGCCGTGTCGGTCCGGAACATCACACCCGATTCGTGCAGGACCTTGTAATTTCAAGGCCGGAGCCGCCCCGGCCTCGGGTTTTCCACAGACAATCCACATTGTTAATAACTGACACTGTTGTTATTCACAGTTTTCCGGTCTGCCCGGATTCACTCCACCACCCCGCACCGCCCCGCGGTCAGGCGCAGGCCGGTGGATCCACCGCCGAGTTATCCCCACATGTGGATAACTCGGGCCTAAGTTGTGCACAAGTGTGAACAAGATACGTCCGCCGATGACTCAGCGCGGCCAAATACCTGAACTGGCCCGCCGGTGACTGTCCATCAGGTGTGTATCCACCATTCCGATGGCTTCCATGAGGGCGAACATCGTGGTGGGTCCGACGAAGACGAAACCCTTCTTGCGGAGCGCCTTGGAGAGCGCAATCGACTCCACCGAAGTGGTGGGGATCTGTTCGAAGGAGAACGGTTCCGGGGTCGACGTCGGCTGGAAGCCCCACACGAAGTCGACCAGCCCGCCGTCGTCCCGCAAGGCGAGCGTGGCACGGGCGTTGGTGATGGCAGCCCGGATCTTGAGCCGGTTCCTGACGATGCCGGCGTCCTGCAGCAGGCGTTCGACATCGGACTCGGTGAACGCCGCCACCGTCTCCGGATGGAAGTCGTGGAACGCGAGACGGAACGCCGGCCGCTTACGAAGAATAGTTGCCCAGGACAGCCCGGCCTGGAACGCCTCGAGGCTGATCCGCTCGTAGAGTCCCTGCTCGTCCCGGACCGGCAGCCCCCACTCATGGTCGTAGTACTCACGAAGCATCGGGTCGGTAGCCGCCCAGGCGGGCCTGGCCAGGCCGTCGTCGCCGGTAATCGTGCCGTTCTCTGCCGGGCCCATGCGCTTTCCTTACTTAAACGGCGGGGCCGGCACACACTCGGTGTACCGGCCCCGCAGGGTTATTCCGCAACGCAGACGTGTTTCAGGAGCGCCAGCGCGTGGTCATCAGAAAGCCCAGGATCGCGATCCCGAATCCTGCGACGATATTCCACGAGGACCAGGCCTGTACCGGGTAGGCGCCTTCACTGATGTAGAAGGTGATAATCCACAGCAGGCCAATGATCATCAGGCCGAACATCACCGGCTTGAACCACACGGCGTTGGGCTTGTAGGCCTGCGCGGCAGTTGACTGCGGCGCTGCGGCAGCTGTCTTCTTTCGCGGTTTCGACTCGGGCACTGGTCCTCCTTGGCATTCTGGAACGAGAGCGGCAGCCGGACTTGATATCCTGCGGGAAGTACAACGCAGGCGGTCAGGACACTCTTGGTCAAATCTTGGATTTCTTGTTCGCTGCCAATTCTAGCTGGAGATCGGCTGCCACCGCTGTTGGCCGTTGGACGGCGCGGTCCGGACCAGTGTCCTGAGGCCGCTGGTGTTGACAGGCGGCGTACTGGTATTGATGGTTCAGTCCCTGTTTCCTAGCTGGCGCGACGTACCCCTTTGCAGCGTCAAAAAGATTGGTTCACCAAGGCACCCCATGAGCACAACCAAAATCCTTGTCGTAGACAACTACGACAGCTTTGTCTATACGCTGGTCGGCTACCTCCAGGAGCTCGGCGCGGAAACGACTGTAGTCCGGAACGATGACGTGACGCTGGATGAGGCCATGGCGATGGCGTCGGCACGCGACGGTGTCCTGATCTCGCCGGGCCCGGGGACGCCCGCTGAAGCCGGGGTATGCATCGAGCTGATCAAGTGGTGCGGCACCCACAGCAAGCCCATGCTCGGCGTGTGCCTCGGGCATCAGGCCCTGGCGGAGGCCTACGGCGGGACCGTCACTCACGCCGCCGAACTCATGCACGGCAAAACATCCTTGGTCGAGCACAACGGCACCAGTGTTTTCGCCGGACTCCAGTCACCGCTGACGGCCACGCGCTACCACTCGCTGGCGGCCGTGCGGGAAAGCATCCCGGACAACCTGGAAATCACGGCGGCCACGGGCGGCGGAGTGGTGATGGGTTTGCAGCACCGGACTGCCCCGCTCTGCGGCGTTCAGTTCCACCCCGAATCGGTGCTCACCGAGGGCGGCTACCAAATGCTCGGTAACTGGCTGGAATCTCTGGGCATGGCCGGGGCCGCGGCCCGGGCAGCGCACCTGAGCCCGCTCATCAAACACTGACGCTCCGGCGGCGGCCGGCTAATCCTCGGAGGCCGTTTTCGTCGGAGACGGCGTCGGGTCAGGGGTGGGCTGCGGCGCCTTGGCAACAGTGACCGAAATGGTCTTTCCCTGTTCGACGGCGGCTTCCGCCGCGTCGCTCTGCCCGGTCACCTTGCCCGGCTGCACTTGGGAGTTTTCGACTTCCGTCACGTTGATGAACAACCCGGCGGCCGTTAACGCGGCCTCCGCGTCGGCCTGCAGCAGCCCGATCAGTTGCGGCACGGCAACCTTGCCGGTGGACACAATGAGCTCCACGGTGCTGCCGACCGCCACGCTCTGGCCGGGCGCGGGATTGGTGGTAATGACGGCTCCTGCCGGCACATCCGGGCTGTTGGCCATGGTGGTGGTCGGCGCGCCGACCAGTCCCTTTTGGCGCAGCACGTCGCGCGCGGCAGCCTCCGTCCGGCCGGGCAGGTCCGCGGGAATTGCCACGGCCGCCGGTCCGTCGGAGATGTTGAGCGTGACTGCGGAGCCGGGATCGAGGGAAACCCCCGACGCCGGCGAGGTCCCTATGGCGTTGCCTTTGGCGATAGTGGCATGCTGCACCCGCCGGACTTCTGGCAGGAAGCCGGCGTTGTAGAGCTTCTGCAGCGCCTCGGACTCCGTCAGCGAGGACACGGGCGGGACCAGGACCTGGGCGACAGGCGGCGGCTCCTGGTTGGCCATGTTGTACAGCCACAGCCCGCCCCCGGCGAGCACCAGGGTCGTCAGGACGAAGAGCGTGGCAATCCAGGCCCGGCGCCGGGAACGCTGCAGCCTGCTGTGCTCCCGTTCGGCCGGCAGGTTCAGCGGGAGGCTGTCCCGGTCCCGGCGGTCAGAGGCGGCGGAGTCGCCGGCCGGGCGGGCAGGGCCGTCTTCCGGGTCCGCGGCGTCATTCGCGGCCGGGCGGACCGGCACTGCCGGCGCGTCATCCAGGAACCGGGCCCCGGTGAGCGAGAACGCCGCCGTCACGGCGTCGTCGAACGGGTGGACGGTGTTGGTGGGGTCAGTGGGCGCCTCACTGGCCGACGTCGGCGTCACACCAATGCCGTTGCGGGCGGCCCGCAGGGCGCGACGGAAGGCCGCGGCGTCCTGGAAACGGTCTGCCCGGTTCTTTTGCAGCGCCTTCGCCAAAACGCTGTCCAGGGCCGGGGATACCTCGGGATTCAGGGTAGAGACCGGCTCGGGGATTTCGCGCACGTGCTGGTAGGCCACGGACACCGGACTGTCCCCGATGAACGGCGGCCTGCCGGCAAGCATTTCGTAGAGCAGGCAGCCGGCCGAGTAGAGGTCGCTGCGGGCATCGACGGTCTCGCCGCGGGCCTGTTCCGGTGAAAGATACTGTGCCGTGCCCACAACCGCCTGGGTCTGGGTCATCGTCGCAGCGGAATCCGCGATGGCACGGGCGATCCCGAAGTCCATCACCTTGATGTTGCCCGAGCCGGAGCAGAACATCACGTTTGCCGGTTTAATGTCCCGGTGCACGATTCCGGCCTTGTGGCTGTAGTCGAGGGCGGACAGGACGCCGAGGGTGAAGTCGATCGCCTGATCGATCGTGACTTCCTTCGCCCGGACCAGGTCGCGGATGGTCTTGCCCGAGACAAATTCCATCACGATGTAGGGCACCCGCACGGTGTCATGGTGGTCTCCGGGGACCGCATGGTCCCCGGTGTCGTACACCGCCACAATCGACGGATGGTTCAACGCCGCCACAGCCTGGGCTTCCCGTTTGAACCGGGCCTGGAATTGCGGGTCCCGGGCCAGATCCGGACGCAGCAGCTTCACGGCCACGGTGCGGCCCAGCCGGGTATCGATACCACGGAAAACATCCGCCATACCGCCGCGGCCGATCAGTTCACCCAGTTCATAGCGCCCACTGAGGACGCGCTGCGTTGGCTCGGGGCCGCGGTCCTCCCGGTGGGACGGTGTGCGGGGTGACGTGGACACGGTTGCCTACGGTGCCTTGACCGTCGGCGTCGCCACAGCCTCGGCCAGGAAATAGGTCACGACGGAACCCGCCGGCACCTTCTTCCCCTCGGCAGGATCCGAGCTGACAAAAGTTCCCGGTTCCTGGGTCTTCTTCGCAGGCTCGACATCCTGGCCCTTCGCCCAACGCAGTCCCGCCGCCTCGATGGCCTGCTGGGTTGCGGCCTCACTGGCGCCGGTCTGGATTGACGGGACAGTGACCATCTCCGGGCCCTTCGAATAGGACACGGTGATGGTATCGCCGGGCTCGACCTGACCGGCCGGGTTGATGTCGACTACGGTGCCGGCGGGGGCGTTGTTGAAGACTTCCGCACCGTCGACTCTCAGGTTCATGGCCGCCAGTTCGCTGCGGACCTCGGTGTAAGGCCGGCCGAGGTAGGC
>JBFGBS010000165.1:0-5465 GCA_041567475.1 Arthrobacter sp. | reverse complement strand
GATGAGCAGATCACGGCGATTCCCGGCGCGCGCGCCATCCCGGATTCCTTGGCCCTCGCACCGACCAGGACCTTTGCCCGTGCCCTGCTAGGTTCCGTCAGCGAAGCCAGCGCCGAACAGATCGAGGCATCCGACGGCGCGCTGAAACCCGGGGACAGCGCCGGAACGGGAGGCCTGCAGGAGCGCTACGACACTCAACTGCGGGGCACGGACGGGATTGAACTCTTTGCCCAGACGCCGGGCCCAACGCCGGACGGCGCGCGCCGGCTCCTGTTCGCTGTGCCGGCCCAGCCGGGGACGCCGCTGAAGACAACCCTCGACCCGTCCCTGCAGCTACTCGCGGAGGGCGTGCTGGAAAAGGTCGGACCGGCATCGGCCCTCGTGGCGCTCCGGCCCTCGACCGGGGCGGTCCTCGCGGCGGCATCCGGGCCCGGCAGCAACGGATACGACACCGCCATGCTGGGCCAGTATGCCCCCGGTTCCATCTTCAAGATCGTGGATTCCCTGGCGATGATCCGCAACGGCATGACCCCGGATTCCACGGTCGACTGCCCGTCAACCCTCACCGTGGACGGCAGGACCTTCAAGAACGCGGAGGGCTACCCCGCATCCTCACTGGGCGCAGTGGCCCTGCGCGATGCCTTCGCGCACTCCTGCAACACGGCGTTCATCAACGCCCGGGAGACGGTCAGCCAAGCCCAGCTGGAATCGGCCGCCACCGCCCTGGGCATCGCAGTCCCAGCGCCGTCACTCGGGGCCGCCGCCTTCCTCGGCTCGGTCCCGGGCACCGCCGAAGGCACCGAACACGCAGCATCCATGATCGGCCAGGGCAAGGTGCTGGTGTCCCCGCTGGCCGCCGCGGTGATGGCCGGCTCCGTCGCCAAGAGGGCCGTCCTTTCGCCTCAGCTGGTACTGAATCCGGATACCGGCGGTGAACCCTCCACCGGCAGCCCGACCACTGCTGCCGGGCCACCCGTCACCGCGCCGGAAGCGGCAGCGCTGGCGGACATGATGCGTGCCGTCGTGACCTCCGGACATGCCGGCTTCCTGGCCTCCGTCCCCGGCGAGCCGGTGGGGGCGAAGACCGGAACCGCGGAATTCGGTACCGATAATCCGCCGAAAACGCACGCCTGGATCGTGGCCGTGCAGGGGGACCTGGCCGTGGCCGTATTCGTCGAAGACGGCGGCTTCGGCGCGACGACCTCGGGTCCATTGCTGGCAGAATTCCTGACCGCGGCGGGCTGACGGCGGACCGCGCGCAACCTGTGGCAAGCCCTGTCATTCCCAGGCGTCAGGACAAGGACACCGAAGCAGCGAACCCATCAGCAATGTCCAGAACTTCGTCCAGGATCGAGAGTCCTGCCCGGGCATCCTCCACCCGGGTGTTGCACGGGGGAACCACGTGGATGCGGTTGAAGTTGGCGAACGGCAGGAGGCCTCGGGACTTGCAGGCCGCCACGAGTTGGTTCATTTCCGGGCTTGAGCCGCCGTAGGCAGCCATCGGTTCGCGGCTCTCACGGTTCTTGACGAGTTCGATGGCCCAAAAGACCCCGGTTCCGCGCACCTCGCCGACCGAGGCGTGGTTCGCCGCGAAACCGGCAAGGGCCGGACCGATCACGGTTTCTCCGAGGAAGGCCGCGTGCTGCACGGTCTGCTCATCCTCCATGGCGTTGATGGTGGCCACCGCGGCCGCGGTCGCCAGCGGGTGGCCGGAGTAGGTCAGGCCGCCCGGGTAGACACGCTGGCCGAATGTCGCCGCAATTTCAGGACTGATGGCCACACCGCCGAGCGGAACATAACCGGAATTCACGCCCTTGGCGAACGTCAGCAGGTCCGGGACGACGTCGAAGTGCTCGACGGCGAACCATTTGCCCGTCCGTCCGAAGCCGGACATGACCTCGTCGCAAATCAGGACGATGCCGTACCTGGTGCAGAGCTCCCGTACGCCCTGGAGGTAGCCGGGCGGGGGCAGGTAAATGCCGGCTGTCCCCGGAATCGATTCGAGAATCAGTGCCGCGATGGTGGACGGACCCTCAAAACTGATCAGCTGCTCGAGATGCTCCAAAGCCCGCTGGCTCTCTTCCTCCTGCGTTGTGGAGTGGAACGCTGTGCGGTATAGGTAGGGCGGGAAGAAGTGGATGGTCCCGCTGCTGGCGTTGTCGCTGGCCCAGCGGCGTGGGTCCCCGGTGAGGTTCACGGCGAGCTGGGTGCCGCCATGGTAGGACCGGTAGGCCGAGAGGACCTTGTGGCGGCCGGTGTGGAGCCGGGCCATGCGGACGGCATGTTCATTGGCATCCGCACCGCCGTTGGTGAAGAAGATTTTATCCAGCTCCCCGGGGGTCCGCTCTGCGATCAGGCGGGCCGCCTCGGAGCGCGCGTCATTGACGTAGCTCGGCGCGATGGTGCACAGTTTGGCGGCCTGGGCCGCGATCGCGGCCACGACGGCGGGATGCTGGTGGCCGATGTTCGTGTTGACGAGCTGGGAGGAAAAATCCAGGTACTTGTTCCCCTCGCCGTCCCAGACATGCGAGCCCTCGGCCGCGGTGATGACCATGGGGTCCAGGAGATCCTGGGCCGACCACGAGTGGAAGACATGCTTGCGGTCCAGCTCGTACGCCCGGCGGGCGCCGTCGGGATCGTGCCGGAGCGGCAGAACGCCGCTGTCAATGATGGAAGTCATCTCGAATGCCTTTCTGGTCTGGCGCCGGTCAGGCGTTCTGGGGGAACCCGAGGTTAATCCCGCCGTGGCTGGGGTCCAGCCAGCGGGAGGTCACAGCCTTGCCGCGCGTAAAGAACCCGACCCCCTCCGTGCCATGCGCGTGGGTGTCGCCAAATAGCGAGTTCTTCCACCCGCCGAAGGAGTAGTAGGCCATGGGGACCGGCACGGGGACGTTGATGCCGACCATGCCCACTTCCACCTCATTCTCGAATCGGCGGGCTGCGCCTCCGTCATTTGTGAAAATGGCGGTGCCGTTCCCGTAGGGGTTGGTGTTGATCAGCTCCAGCGCCTGCTCGTAGCTGTCAACCCGAACCACGGAGAGTACGGGGCCGAAGATCTCGTCCTGGTAGATGGACATGTCCGGGGTGACGTTGTCGAAGAGCGTGGGGCCGACGTAAAAACCGTCACCTTCCGCGTCGGGGGATACGTTGCGCCCGTCGACCACCAGCGTGGCACCGGAGGTTTCCCCGGCATCGACATAGCCTGAGACCTTGTCCCGGTGAACTGCCGTGACGAGCGGTCCCATGTCACAGCCGCGCAGGCCGTCGCCGGTGCGGAGCGACCGCGTGCGGTCCGCAATTTTCGCCACGAGCTCATCAGCTATGCCGCCTACCGCGAGGAGCGCTGAGATGGCCATGCACCGTTCGCCGGCCGAACCGAACCCCGCGTTGACCGCGGCGTCGGCGGCCAGGTCGAGGTCTGCGTCGGGCAGGACGATCATGTGGTTCTTGGCGCCGCCGAGGGCCTGCACCCGTTTCCCGTTGGCGGTTGCGGTCTGGTAGACGTATTTGGCGATCGGCGTGGAGCCGACAAAGGAGACAGCCTTGATATCGGGGTGGGTGAGCAGGGCGTCCACGGCCACCTTATCGCCGTGCAGGACGTTGAAAACACCGTCCGGAAGCCCTGCTTCCTTCCAGAGCTCGGCCATCCAGTTGATGGCGGTGGGGTCCTTTTCGCTGGGTTTGATGATGACGGTGTTGCCCGCGGCGATGGCGAGTGGAAAGAACCACATGGGCACCATGGCCGGGAAGTTGAAGGGGCTGATGATGGCCACCGGGCCCAGCGCCTGTCGGATGGAGTGGACGTCCACGTTCGTGGAGGCATTCTCCGTGTAGCTGCCCTTGAGCAGGTGCGGGATGCCGCAGGCAAACTCGACGACTTCCTGCCCCCGGGTCACTTCTCCGAGGGCGTCATCCAGGACCTTGCCGTGCTCGGACGTGATGATGGCGGCGAGCTCGCCTTTGCGGGCATTGAGCAGTTCGCGAAAGGCGAAGAGGACCTGGGTGCGGCGGGCAATGGAGGTGTCCCGCCAGGCCGGAAATGCGAGTTTGGCCGCCGCGATAGCGGCGTGGCTTTCTTCCTGGCTGGCCAGGGAAACCTGGCCGGTGACTTTGCCCGTGGCCGGGTTCGTTACGGGTGCCGTCCGGCTCCCGGCCGGAACGTAGTGGCCGTTGATCCAATGCCTGATGCTGTTCAAGTCATGCTCCTCATGCGGGGTGGGCTCTCTCTTGCGTCCAGTGTGTCCGGCTCGGAGACACAGCATAAGAGCCGGTATGTAAAGCGAAGTGCGATGTGGTTTACACTTTGTCAATGTTGCCCACGGTCCGCTCCATCCTTGGCCTTCCCGTGTTGCGGGAAGCCGCCCCGCAGATCCTTGGCGGCGAGGAGGCCCTGGACAATCCCGTCCGCTGGGTCCACGTGAGCGAAGTGCTCGATATCTCCGGGCTCCTGTCCGGCGGAGAGCTGGTGCTCACCACAGGGCTCGAGCTGGAAAAGACACCCGGTCGTACGGAATCGTTCCTGCGGTCGCTGGAAGACGCGGGCGCATCGGGCCTGATCGTCGAAGTCATCGGAAACCGAAGGCGGAGCATGGATGCGCTGCGCGCGGCCGCGCTGGGCGCGACGCTGCCCGTGATCGCCGTGGAACGGCGAGTCCGCTTCGTGCAGATTACGGAAATCGTGCACCGGTCGATCGTTGCCGAGCAGTTGGAACGGGTGGAACGGGCGCGGGATGTCCACGAAGCGTTCACGATGCTGAGTCTGGAAAGCGCGGGGACCCAGCAAGTCGTGGAGCAGGCAGCTGCCATGATCGGCGCTCCGGTTGTCCTGGAGGACCTCTCACATCTGGTCCTCGCCTATTCGGCCGGCAAGATCCACACCACTGAGCTGCTCGATGACTGGGAACGGAGATCGCGGACCACACCGTCAGTCCCGGAGACCTCCCGGAGCGGCCCGGGAGCCTGGCTGCAGACATCCGTGGGAGTGCACCGGCAACTGTGGGGCCGGCTCGTGGTTCCCGTGCCGCTCGACGACGACGAGGCGGCGGCGATGGTACTGGAACGCGCGGCGCAGACACTGGCCATCAACCGGCTGGCCGAGCGGGACCGGCGGGAACTGAGTCACCAGGCGCAGGCCGGGCTTCTTAATGTGCTGCGCCAGCCCCGCGGGCTGAGCGAGGGCGAAGCGCAGGCGCGCGCCGCCGCGCTGGGCCTCAAACGCTCGCCCTACTACGTGCCGGTCGTGTTCCGGAGCGATGGAGTGTCTTCCGCGTCCCCCGGCGAGGCGGCGGCCGGCGGTGATCCGCTCGCCGGGCAGCAGGAGGAGCGGAGCCTGCTCGAGCAGCTCGCCCGGGCCCTCAAGTCCGGATCGGGCAGCGCACTGACAGCGAGTATCCGGTCAGGCTCGGTCGGTATGATCCTGGCGATCCCGGCGAAACAACTGGAGGACCCGATGCTCCAGCGGCTCG
>JBFGBS010000164.1:0-5473 GCA_041567475.1 Arthrobacter sp. | reverse complement strand
TCGGTGAGGCGCACGACGTTGCGGCGGTAGAAGGCGTCGATGTCCCAGGCGTCCCATTCGTTGGGCGTGTCCCGGTGCAGCTCCAGCAGGTTCCCGCGTTGTCCGGGTGCGATCGCCTCGCGCCCGGTGGCGTGGTCGCTGAGGGATGCCAGCAGCCCGTCGGCGTCCAGGACGGCCCGGACGATGCCGTTGTCCAGGACGTAGCCGCCGTCCGCCGCGGTGATGGTGACCGGTTGGGAAGCACGGACCGGCGCGGCGATCGCCAGGGCGGGGACGCCGAGCCGCTCATGCGGGGCGGCATTGAGCAGGAATTCCGTCTCACCGGCGCCCAGCACCGCAGCCGCGGCGTCGGCGATGAGCGACTCAAGTCCGCGCGCGACGGCCGCGTAGTTGCGTTCGGCATCCTGGTGGACCCATGCGATGGAGCTTCCCGGCAGGATGTCGTGGAACTGCTGGAGCAGGACCAGCCGCCAGAGGCGTTTGAGTTCCGCCGCCGGATACGGCTGGCCGGCCCGGACCGCGGCGGTCGCGCACCACAGCTCCGCCTCGCGCAGCAGGTGTTCGCTGCGCCGGTTCCCGCGTTTGGTTTTGGCCTGGCTCGTATACGTTCCGCGGTGCAGCTCGAGGTACATTTCGCCGACCCAGACCGGCAGGGGCCCGGATTCTGCCTGGGCCCGGGCGAAGAAGCCGGCCGCGGAACCGAGCTGGACCTTCGGCGAGCCTTCCAGATCCGCCGCGCGGCGGGCGGCTGCCAGCATCTCCCGGGTGGGGCCGCCGCCGCCGTCGCCGTACCCGAACGGCACCAGCGACGTCGTTCCGTTGCCGTGATCGCGGTAGTTCCGCTCGGCATGGGCCAGCTCCCGGGCGCTGAGGTCCGAGTTGTAGGTATCCACCGGCGGGAAGTGGGTGAAGATCCGGGTCCCGTCGATCCCTTCCCAGTCGAAGGTGTGGTGCGGCATCCGGTTGACCTGGTTCCAGGAGATCTTCTGGGTCAGGAAGTACCGGCTGCCGGCGGCCTTGACGATCTGTGGGAGCGCCGCGGAATAGCCGAAGGAGTCCGGGAGCCAGGCCTCCTGGCAGTCCACGCCGAACTCTTCCAGGAAGAAGCTTTTGCCCTCCACGAACTGCCGGGCCATGGCTTCGCCGCCGGGCATATTGGTATCGGACTCCACCCACATGCCGCCAACGGGGATGAACTGGCCGGTCCGGATCTTTTCCCGGATGCGCCCGAACAGCTCCGGATAGGCTTCCTTGATCCAGGCAAGTTGCTGGGCCGAGGAGCAGGAAAACACAAACTCCGGATCTTCATCCATGAGGGCCACCACGTTGGAGAACGTCCGGGCGCACTTGCGGATGGTTTCCCGGACGGGCCACAACCACGCCGAGTCGATGTGGGCGTGTCCGGTCGCCACGAGCTGGTGCGCTGAGGCGTACGCCGGCTGGGCCAGGGCTTCCGTCAGCGCCGCGCGCCCTGCGGCCGCGGTGCCCGGGACATCGTCGGGATCGAGGATGTCCAGCATCCGTTCCAGCGCACGCAGGATATTGTGGCGCCGCGGCAACTCCACCGGGAGTTCGTGCATCAGCCCGCTAAGCGTGGCGATGTCCTGGAGCAGTTCCCAGACCGTCTGGTTGCGTTCCGCGATCGCGATGCTGCCGAGCCGGTACTTCGGTTCGTTGCCGGCGGTCGCCTTGTCCCCGTACGGGGTCGCCGCGAAGGTCCAGCCCTGGGCGACGTCCGGGTTCGCGGCGGCCTCGACGTAGAAATCGACCGCCATGCCACTGCCCAGGAGTTTCAGCGGGATGTACTGGTTCCGGGGAGAGATGGCCTTGATGATGGTGCCGTCCGGTCGCCAGGCAATGCCCTCGCACTGGAAGCCCGGGACCTCGGTGGTGAAGCCCAGATCCACCACGATTTCCACCGATGTGTCCGCCGTGGTGCCCCACGAATCCGGGACCTCGCCCTGGAGCCTGAGCCACATGGTGCTCCACGGCCGGCCCCAGGCCGCGCCGTGCTCCTGCGGCGAGAACTCCTGCCGCAGGGCCTCCAAGGCCGGCACCGGCTCGTCCGGCACCACCCAGCTGCTCAGCGTGAGCGGGACTGTCCGCGGGTACACCGCGGGGATGATACGTTCACGCAGGAAACGCTCTAGCCGGACTTCCGTGAGACGGCGGTCGTCGTGCAATGTGATCCTCTTTAGGCTGAAATTCGACGCCGGGTTGCATCCAATCGCTGGACAAAAACCTACTGCGATCCGGCAGCTTTGGCCAACACAGGCCACCGCGCCGCAGGCCGGTTAGCCAGCGGCGGGCACCACAGGCGCCGGCACGGTGACCCGGCCGTGGCCTGCGTAAACATTCAGGGATGTGCCGCGGCTGAACCCGGCCAGTGTCATCCCGCTGGACTCGGCCAGCTCGACGGCCAGGCTGGAGGGAGCGCTGACGGCGGCGAGCACGGGGATGCCGGCCAGGGCCGCCTTCTGGACGAGCTCAAAGGATGCGCGCCCGGAGACCTGGAGCACCATTCCGGCCAGCGGCAGCAGCCCCTCCCGCAACGCCCAGCCGATGACCTTGTCGACGGCGTTGTGCCGGCCGACGTCTTCACGCAGGCACAGCAGTTCCGGGGCGCCGTCCGGCCCGATCCGGAATAGTCCTGCCGCGTGCACGCCGCCGGTGACGTCAAACACCGCCTGGGCCTCCCGCAGCCGGTCCGGCAGCGATGCCAGCGTCTGCACCGGGACGGTGAGCGGGTCGGCCGCGGGGCTGAAGTGCGAGGATTTGTGCACGGCATCGATGGAGTCCGTGCCGCAGATTCCGCAGGAACTGGAGGTGAAGACGTTCCGGCCCGTGGCGGGCCGGACGACGTCGGGCCGGAGCTGGGCCTCCACGACGTTAAAGGTCTGGACCCCGTCCTCATCTTCGCCGGCGCAAAAGCGCAGGGAGAGAAGCTGTGCGGGTTCCCAGATAACGCCTTCGGAGACCAGGAACCCGGCCACCAGGTCGAAGTCGCTGCCGGGGGTCCGCATCGTCACGGAAAAGGACAGTCCGTCGATCCGGATCTCGAGCGGCTCCTCAACGGCCAGCACGTCTTCCCGGTGCCGGACCGGAAACTCCAAGGCCTGGGGTGAGCCGTCAAGCACAAATTTATGCACCTTGCGGCGCTGCGTCACGCGACCCATTCGGTGTTCCTCACCTGTTCGTCCCACCCCAGGGTCCCGTTGGCGCCCTGGGGACAACCGTTCTGATTCCATCATGGCAAGGACCCTGCCGCGAAACCAGTACGGGCGAATCGCCCGGCACCCGGGCGCCCGCGCGCCGCCGGTCGCGGCTCCAGCCACGGGAGCCTCAGTCGAAGAGAGCGCTCCAGTCCACCGGACCGCTGTCCGCCGGCGGTTTCCGGGCTGGTTTCTTCGGGGCCGGCGGGGTCTTGGGCTTGGCGGATTCCGCATCCGGGATGGGCGCTCCCCAGGGCAGGGCGATGGCGGGAACCGGAGATCCGAGCTGCACGCCGTGCGGCGGGACGACCAGGACGCCGTCGGCCGCAGCCAGTCCGCGCATCATGCCCGGGCCGGTGTGCCGGGCCGGTGAGGCCATCCCGTACAGCATCCGGAAGGGCATCAGGCGGGTCCGTCCGGGGTCAGGTTCGAGCGTCGCCCCGCACGGGACCTCCACGACGGGCGGTCGCGGAGCATGTCCCAGCGCGGCCAGGAGCGGCGCGCCGATCGTGGAGAGGGCCATCATGGCCGCGAGCGGGTTTCCGGGCAGGCCCACGATGAAGCGTCCGTCCGGGAGCTCGGCGAGGACGGCCGGGTGGCCCGGGCGCATGGCGATGCCGTCGATTAGCAGCCGACCGCCGAGCTCGGCGACGGAGCGCCGCAGATGGTCGGTCCCGGAGCGGCCTGTTCCTCCGGTGGTGATGACGACGTCGGCCGGCAGGTTGTCGACGTCGGGTCCGGGTGATCCGGCCGGTTCCGTGTCCTCCAGTGCTGCGAGCCATTCGGCGTAGCTGTCGCCGATCTTGATTTCTTCCGTGCAGATCCCGCCGAGCAGTTGCACGACGGAGGCCAGCTGGGGCCCGAAAATGTCCCGGACCTCCCCCGGCGCGGGGAGCCCGGCGGCCACCACCTCGGAGCCGGTCAGGACAAGGCGCACCACGGCTTTGCCGAGCACCGGAAGGGTGTCGTGGCCGGCGAGGGCGGCGAGGGCCAGGTGGGCGGGATTGAGTACGGTGCCGGCGGTGATCAGCACTTCTCCGGCGGCGGCTTCTTCGGCGGCTTTGCGGATGTGGTCGCCGTTGCGGGGTTCGCCGGGCTTGGCGGCACCGCTGGTCCGGAGGATCGGCAGCCCGTCCTCGTCCGTCGCGATCGTTCCGCTTTCGCGCCGGAGCACGGCTTTCGCCCCGGGCGGGATCAGCCCGCCGGTGGCGATCAGGCTTGCCTGGTGCGGGGCAAGGCGCTGCTGCGGTTCGGCCAGGATCCAGGGCCCGGCGCCGTTCACCGCCCAGCCGTCCATCGCGGAGGAGGCGTAGTGCGGGATGTCCTGCAGCGCTACGACGTCCGCCGCCAAGGTCCGGCCAAGGGCCTGCCGGAGCGAGGCCGGTGTGGCCGGGATCGGCGTGGCGCAGTCGAAGGCGAGCTGCCGGGCCTCCTGCCAGGTGTGGTCCAGATGGTGATGGGGGTCCGCGCCGGGACCGGCTTCGGCCGCAGCGACCGGTCGGGGGGCGTCGGGGGCGTCGTCATCAGCGGCAGCGTTGCCGCTGCCGCGCGCCGGCGCTGACGTCATGCGTCGGAGGTTTCAGGGGCGGCGTAGTCTTCGGCGAGCTGGCGTGCCACGCCCATCGCCGCGCGCATGGAGTCGGCCTCCGTGGCCTGGTTCGAGCCGGTGGCCAGCCCGGCCGCGTAGCCGGCGATGAAGGTGGTCAAGGGCGCGGCGGGGCGAACCACCGAGTGCGCCGCGACTCCGGCCAGGGAGAGGATCCCGGTCACGTCGATCTCGACGTCTTCGAGCTCCAGCGCCTGGAGCAGTGCACGGCACCAGTCTTCCAGCGTTTCATCCTGGCTCTTCACCGTTTTCCTCCAAAGTCGTGGTCAGCAGCGGACGCCGGACCGGTTGTCCCGGCGGCGGCCGGACCCCGGGCGGAAACGCCGAGGGCGGACGCGTCGTCCCACGTATCCACATCATCCGTGGAGCCGTCCGGGACGAGGACATCCCGCACTTCAAGATTAGCAAGAAGAGCGAAGACGGAGGCGTTTTCCAGGGCGCCCCGCCGCGCGGCTTCTGCGACGGACCGTTGTAGCGCAGCCGTGTCATATAGCCCGACGAGCGGCTGCCTGCGGCCGTCGGCGGAGACTGCCATCAGGCTTCCGGTCCCGGCGGGAACGGCACTCGAGCGCGCGGTGGGCGCCGTGGAACCTGGATGATCCTCCGCACTTCCGGAGCCCGCCGCGGCCAGGAGGGCCCCGACGGCGGACGCGGC
>JBFGBS010000163.1:0-5553 GCA_041567475.1 Arthrobacter sp. | reverse complement strand
GAGCCCTGGGGCGGTATCCATGTGCTGCCATCGGGCACTGTTCCCCCTAACCCCAACCAGCTGATCAGCTCCGAGACGATGTTGGCTCTCCTGCGGACCTGCACCGCGGATTTTGACATCGTGGTCATCGACTCGGCTCCGCTGCTCCCGGTGGCGGACAGTCTTGTCCTGTCCCGCATTTCCGACGGCGCCGTGTTTGTGGCTCGGTCCGGCAGAACCAAACGGGCCCATCTGGCCGCGGCGCTGGAAGCGGTCGCCGGTGTCAACGGTCGTGTGGTCGGAGTTGTCCTCAACGGGCTGAAAACGCCCCGAAAAGACCAGGCCTACGGCTATGGAATCGGCATCCTTCGGGAAACGCCCGAGGCGGAAGACCAGATCTCCAAGCGCCCCGAACACAGGTCCGATGAAGTCTCTGTTGAGGACAACACCACCAATCCCGCGGCTGTGCGGGCGGCGTCGTAGCCACGGAAACGGCTGGCCAGCGCGTGAACAGCAGCCCAGGCCGACTCGCCGTCGCCCCGGAAACACCCCGCCGGGACGTCGACGCGCCGCGGACCGGGCCCGCGCCCCTGGTGGCTTTGTTGTTGCTGGTCATCGTCGGCATGCGGCAGGAGATCAACCAGGCGCTGACGCTCGGCGACGTTGCCGCCGTCGCGCTGAGCCCGGTATGGCTCTTCAGCCTTCGGCAGTTCCGCGGCGCACGAAGTTACACAGCGCTCGGAGCCGCCGCGCTGTGCCTTGGGCTGCTGCTTTCGGGCTTCAGCACAGCGGACCATGGTTTCGACCGGATCAGCTACTTCAACAACTCCGTGATCTTCACCAGCCTCTTCCTCGGGGTGGGGGCGGTCCTGTGGGCCCGGACCCTCATGCCCGGCTGGTTGGTCGGTCTCGGCTACGGGGCGGGACTGGCGCTGGGCGTCTCCGCAACAGGCCGGGCCGCTGAGAACCTTTGGAAGTTCGGCTATTCCATCCCCGTCACAGTCCTCGTGCTGTCGCTGGCAATCTACGCGTGCCGGCGATGGGCGCTGAACCCGCGCTGGACGGACATGCTGCTGCTGGCGGGCCTGGCGCTCTGGTCAGGGGCCAACGACGCGCGGTCGCTGTTCGGGCTCCTGCTGCTAGCCTTCACCCTGGTCACCTGGCAGTTGATTCCGCAAGGCAGGACGGTCCGGCGATCGATCGCAAGGACACTGCTGGCTTTCGTCACCATGATCATCGTGACCTACAACGTGGCGACGGGCTTGCTGGTGGACGGGTACCTCGGTGAGGTAGCCCAGCAACGGTCCTCGGAGCAGATCGCCCTGACCGGTTCGCTCCTGCTGGGGGCGCGGCCGGAAATGGCAGCCACGGTAGCCTTGTTTCAGCACCAGCCCTGGGGCTTCGGCGTAGGAATAACTCCTTCCCTGCAGGACATCCTGGCCGCAAAGACCGGCATGGCAGGGATCAACTACCAACCCAACAACGGCTACGTGGAAAACTACATGCTCGGAACCCACTTTGAACTGCATTCGGTGCTGGGAGACTTTTGGGTATCGTTTGGCCTGGTGGGCGCCGCAGTGGCCCTCGTGACCATAGCGATGATGATCCGTTGGATAGTCACGGCCGTTGCGGGCCGGCGCGCCAGCGGCCTGGTTCTGTTCCTGGCCATTATCAGCCTCTGGAATCTTCTGTTCAGCCCGATGTATACGTCCATGCCGATCATGGCGCTGGCCGTGGGACTGGTTCTCGCCCGGACACCCCGCATCGCACCCCAGCGGGCCGCCGACGTGGCAGCTTAGCCGGCCCCGGGATCACGCGGAACGGCTACGTCAGGACAGCCTTAAGCTCCGCACTGATCCGGGCACCATAGCCCTGGGGGCTGTGCCTGGCGAGGGCCGCCGCCGCATCCGTCTGCGCGTGGTCCCGATAGGCCGGCCAGTTATCCACGACGCGTTCGATGGCCTCGGCCAAGGCCCCGGCATCACCCGGGGATACCAGCTGGGCGCTCCGGTAGTTACCCGCGGCTTCCCGGAGGCCCGACGTGTCACTCACGATGACCGGGCGTCCGGCCAGCAAGGCTTCGACAGCCGTGTTGCCGAACGGCTCGTCGAGCCGCGAGGGCACGAGCACAATATCTGTCCGGGCGAGGTGCGGCCACACGTCGGGCGTGAAGCCGTGAAAAGTGACGTGTTCGCTCAGGCCAAGGTTGTCCACCATGTCACGCAGTTCGAGTTCGTACCATTCGTAGCCGGGGAAAACGGCGCCGACCACGTCCAGGGAAGCGCTGACGCCGCGCTGGACGATGTTGCCAAGGGCGCTGACGGCCACGTCTACGCCCTTGCGCGACGACAAGCGCCCGACGTACAGCAACCGGACCGAGGGGGCAAGATCAGGGCGCGCCGCTTCGGGATCCGGCGGGCCCGCGACGCCGTTGTATACGACCACGGTGCGGGCAGCCAACCCCCGAACGGAATCCGCCACGACTGCCGCGCTGAAGTCGCTGTTGGCGATGACCGAGCGGGAAAGGAGGAGCGGTGCGGACAGGAGGAAGCGAAATATTCTGGGTGCGGAACGCTCCGCTTCGTGGACGTGGGTCAAAACGGGTTTCCCGAATGCCCGGGCAAGAACGGACCACAAGGGAATGGTCAGCGTGTTGACATAGATGACATCGGGACTGGCGGTCCGCATCAAGCGCGAGCCGGCGATGATGCCCCGGGCAAGCTGGAGGCTGAACGAAGCGAAGCCCCGTGGCGTGAGGATGCTCTTCCGAATGACGGGAGTCGGGCAGATGACCACGGTGGCGCCTGCCTCTTCAATTTCGGCGGTCAGTGGTCCTTGTGCCGGCAGCGTCACCGTCACGGACATGCCCCCGGTCACGAGCCCCCTCACGCTTTCGATCAGGACCCGGTCAGATCCGTAGAGGTCCGGGCTCGGGTGGGCCACGAGGACAGACGACGCCCCGGCGGCAGGGCCGGAATCCGGTTCACCTTGTACCGCGCGGAACACTGACGAAAAAGCAGGACGCTGCACCTTGACTCCGATCGTTCGTCAAATGGGATTTCCACCAGCACCCCATATACGGGCCGGGCAGGTAGCATACAGCCTATATAATTCCCGGCCCGTAGCACAGGACGTGGAATCAAATGCCGGCCATGAACTTGTGAATCAAATGATTTCCGCTGGAAAACAACCGAAAGGGTGTTATTTTTTGGGAAAAGACTATATTCAGCAGATTTTCCATCCGGCCGAAACCGGCGGCATATCGCGCCGGGATTTCATGATCATCTCCTCGGCCTCCCTGGGCCTCGCCGCCGGGCTGACCGGCTGCCGCGAGGCAGGAGCCGCGCGGGCGCCCGCCACAAATTTCACTGTCACCAGCCTGCTCGGAACAAGCCCCTTCTACATAGCCCATCGCGGATCAGGTGATACCTGGCCGGAGCATACGGCGCTGGCGTATGCCTCGGCGGTTGATTATGGCGTCAAAGCCATTGAAATATCGGTTTGCGCGACCTCGGACGGTGTTCTCATCTGCCACCATGACACAAATACGCTCAGGCTGACCGGGGAAGACCTTGAAATTGCCGAGCAGCCATATGAGCGGATCTCACAGCTTCGAAACGACGCCACGAAATGGCTCGGACCCAAGGCGCCCACACAGCCGCTGCCTCGATTGGCGGATGTCCTGGACCGGTTCGCCGCGTCGCATGTCATCTTTATCGAGGATAAACAATCGACAAATACCGACGCCTTGCTGGACCTGATGGACAGCTATCCTGACTCCCGGAACCATTTCGTCTGGAAACAGACGTCGTCGTCGGCGACCCGGTTGAAGGCCTCGGCCCGCGGCTACCGCACCTGGGGCTATTTCGACGCCGGATCATCCGACACGTTCGACAAATACGCGCCGAATCATGATTTCCTCGGGCTTTACCATGCGGCGCCAGACTCCGAAATGACAGCGCTCATGACGTACGGCAAGCCGGTCATCGTCTGGGAAGTGCACACCCGGTGGATGCGTGAGCGGCTACTGCGGCTCGGGGTCCGGGGGATTATGTGCTCGAATATCCCCTATGTCACGAGCGACATCGCCCACGGCACATCCGATGAGTTCGCTACGGGCATCAGAAGCCCCGGCGATCTTCCCTGGACCATCAACTGGGCGCTGCAACCTCGGATCCAGCCCGAAACTGAATCCATCAGGTTGGACGACGGTTCTGAATTCAGCTACACCATGGGATCCTTGTGCCCGGTTCCGGAGAGCGGCTACTCCATCAATTACGAACTCCGGTGGCCGGAATCGATCCCTCCGGACGGCGGACAGGCCGGAATTGCATTCGGACTTCGGGATGACACGCCATACCTTCCGAACGTGGAGAAATCTCCGGGGGGATATCACCTCATGATCGACGGCGAGGGGATGATGGGGCTCTATCGGCGAACAGCCAGTGGAAACGCTGCAGAACTCATCGCCTCGTCGGAGTCCCGGGCCCCGAGGGAAGGCAAGTGGCTGCGGTTCAAGGTCCGCGTCGAGGCCGACGGCATCCGGTGCTCCCGGCTGGACAGCGGGGTGCAGTCCTTAGCGGTGGCAGACGGGACGCACCGGGGCGGCTACATGGTGCTGTGCAAGGGCTACAACGGGCAGCAGCCCGTTGAATTCCGCGCAGTGTCCGTCGACCGTTAGCCCTACCCGGCAATATCCGCTGCAGAAGATACCGACGCAGGGCGGCCAGGCAAGGGGTCCGGCGCCGGTAACGTTGCGACGCCCCGCCTCGCCCCGCCCGGCTGTACGGTAGTTTGGATCTGTGCTGATCTCTGACCGCGACATTCGTACCGAAATCGACTCCCGCCGGATTGTGCTGGAGCCCTTCGACCCGGCGATGGTCCAGCCGTCGTCGGTGGACGTGCGCATCGATAAGTTCTTCCGGTTGTTCGACAACCACAAGTACGCCCACATTGATCCGGCCGAGGACCAGCCCGAACTGACCCGGCTGGTGGAAGTGGATTCGGGTGAACCGTTCATCCTGCACCCGGGTGAGTTTGTGCTCGGCTCCACCTACGAGACGGTCACGCTGCCCGATGACATCGCCGCACGGCTGGAAGGCAAGTCCTCGCTGGGCCGGCTGGGTCTGCTCACACACTCCACGGCCGGCTTCATCGACCCGGGGTTTTCCGGCCACGTCACCCTGGAACTTTCAAACATGGCAACCTTGCCGATCAAGCTCTGGCCGGGCATGAAGATCGGTCAGCTGTGCTTCTTCCGGCTCTCGTCAGCTGCGGAGTTCCCCTACGGCTCCGGCGAGTACGGCAACCGGTACCAGGGCCAGCGCGGCCCGACCGCCAGCCGCAGCCACCTCAACTTCCACCGGACCGGCATCTAGCACCGGCCGGACGGGTCAGGCAGGCCCGGCGGCCGGTACCGCGGGCGGATTCGCGGGTCCGCGCAGCATGGCCACGACCGGTTCGATGAAGCGGGCCGCGAGCGGACCCATAATCGCCATAATGAGCACGTAGGCGGTCGCCAGGGCAGCCAGTTCCTGGCTCACGGCGCCGGACGCGACGGCGAGGCCGGCGATG
>JBFGBS010000162.1:0-5593 GCA_041567475.1 Arthrobacter sp. | reverse complement strand
TCCATGTAGGCCAGGACGGGAGACGGCGAGGCAAGCCAGACCTTGCGCAGGGCGTTGCCGCGGCCCTTTTCGGCCAGATGGACCACGGCGACCTCCCGGAGTTCCCGGGCTACGCGTTCGGCGACCTCAAGGGTGCCGTCCGTGCTGGCGTTATCGGCCACAGTGATCCGGAAAGGGTGCGGAAAAGCGCCCTGCAGGTAGCCGTGCAGCCGGCGCAGGCAGGCCTCCAGGTCCCGCTCTTCGTTGTAGACGGGAATGGTCACATCGAGGACCGGCACCGTGGTGCGGGTGTCGATGGGTGAGCGGCGGCCGCCGGGGACCGGGGCGGAGCCGGCGGCGGTTTCGGCAGCCGGCCCGGCGGGCGCCACGACGGGCTGCGGCAGTGTTCCTGTGGCCTGGTCTGTGAATGTCATACCCCAACGGTGCCGCCGGCACATATAACGGTCTTAGAACCGAGCTGTGTGCCCGCTGTGCAAGGGAGGGATGGGCAAAAAAGACGGCCCCGAACCGCAGGGTTCGGGGCCGTCCAAGAGGGTTGTTGCGTGTGGGCTCAGTACCAGTTGTTGGCGTAGTGGAAGTTCAGCGCGCCGCAGGGGGAACCGTAGCGGTGCTTGATGTAGTTCAGGCCCCAGTTGATCTGGGTCCGGTAGTTGGTCCGGTAGTCGGCGCCTGCGCTCACCATTTTTTCGGCGGGCAGGGACTGGACGATTCCGTAGGCGCCGCTCGTGGGGTTCGTCGCCGTCGTTCGCCAGTCGGATTCCTTGGTCCAGAGCTTCTGCAGGCACGGCATTTGGCTGGCGTTCCAGCCGTAGCTGGCCAGCTGCGTGGCCGCGTAGGCCTGTGCCCCGGCGGGGTCATCGAGGACCTCGGGGGAGGGCGCCGGAGCGGGTGCCGGTTCTGGAGCGGGTGCGGGCGTCGCCGGGGCGGCGGCCGCCGCGGCCACATTCGTTGGTGGCGTTTCGGGAGCTTCAGCCGGGGCCGAACCGGCGGCTGCGCTGCCGGGTGCGTCCGCAGCCGGATCCGAGGCCGGGATCTCTTCCAACCCAGGATCGACCGGCTCAGTGGCCAGCACCGTTTCGAAGTCCAGCTTCGGCAGCGGGTTGGTGCTCACAGGAGATGCCCCCGCGCTGGTGGCGCTCACCCTCGGCAGGTCTGTCCCGGTTGCCTGTCCAGCGGCTCCAACCCCGACCAGTACCGCGCAGGCAGCGGCGGCGATGGCCGCGCGTCGGCCCGCCGTTCCGATCCCGGCTGCCAGGCGTGACCGCGCCGAAGCCTGCGGTATCCCGGTGGTGCGGTGGCTTGGGGCCTCGGGCGGGGCCGGGGAGCGTTTTGGGCGCGGTTCTGCCGTGAATTTCGTCATGAAGGCCTCTCAATACCGGCGGAGTTAGCTGTTGGGGGCGGATAGAGTCATCCGGCCGCACGGAATTTCACGTGTCGGCGTCACCCCAAGGGCGTGTATGCAGCGTGCCCGGAAACCGTGGGTTCCCCGCCTCTGCCTGGTCCAGCGGAATCCGGGAAGCGGCAGAGCGTGGCGTCCCTCCGGATATGCGGATCCGGAGGCGGCCGCACCCAAAAAACGGTACAGCACCTCCGGAGATAAGTCACATTTTGATAACGAACGGTGTGTGGGTGGGGTGGTGCAGTGCGTCCCGGCCGGCAGCCCCGGGCCCATCTCGATGCTCAGGTGCAGGCTCGACGTCGCGAGGCGTCGTGCGGGCACGTAACCGTCGAAACGGCGCGGGGTTGCGCGGTCGGGAATGGTCCGCGGGGTTGCGCGGGGCCGGGCGGGGCCTACGGTGCCGCGGGCAGGCGCACGGCGAATTCCGTCCGCCCCGGCCGGGACGTCACCCGGACGGTCCCCCCGTGGGCGGCCACGATCGACTGCACAATGGAGAGTCCCAACCCGCTGGTCCCCTCAGCGGTCGGCGCTGTCGGGGCCGCCGTGGGGGAGGTCGCGGGATTCTTCCGGGAGGCATCCGCACGCGCAAAGCGGGCAAAAACGCGGTCGATGAACTCGGGGGCGATCCCTTCGCCGTCGTCGGTGACTGTCAGCACAGCGGTGCCGTCGGCTGAGCGCATCACTTCGGTGGCCACCGATGTCCCCGGCGGCGTGTGCTTCCGGGCGTTGGACAGCAAATTGGCCAGCACCTGGTGGAGCTGCGTGGCATCGCCGCGGACGATGACCGGCTCGGGCGGCAACTCCAGCTGCCACCTGCGGTCCGGGGCCATGACCTTGGCATCGCTGACCGTCTCGATGACCAACTGGGTGAGATCAACGTCGGTGACTTTGATGGGCTGGCCTTCATCCAGCCGCGCGAGCGTCAGCAGGTCCTCCACCAGGGTGGTCATCCGCTCGGACTGGCTCTGCACGCGGGCCAGGGATCTCTCTCCGTCCGGGGTGAGGTGCTCAGTCATCCGCATGAGCTCGGTGTAGCCGCGGATCGCGGTGAGGGGAGTCCGTAGCTCGTGTGAGGCGTCGGCCACGAACTGGCGCACCTTCATCTCGCTTTCTTGCCGGGATTCGAGAGCGTTGGAGACGTTGTCGAGCATTTTGTTCAGGGCGTAGCCGACGCTGCCGACTTCGGTGCCGGGATGGGCGGCCGACGGCGGCACGCGCACCGCCAAGGCCACCTCGCCGGCGTCGAGCGGCAGCCGTGAGACCTTGGTGGCGACCTCGGAGAGTTGTTCTAGCGGCTTCATGGTCCGGCGGATCATGGCGGTTCCGGCGAGCCCGATCACCAACAGCCCGCCCGAGGACACCACCACCATGGTCCATACGAGTGAGGCGAGGGTGCTCTGCTTGGCGGCCAGGGGAAGGCCGGTGATGATGGTGTCTCCGTAGGCGGTTTCAACGGCGATGAGCCTGTAGTCCCCGGTGGACAGGGTCCGGTCAACCGGGGCCGTGTTGGGGCGCAGATCGAGGAGGATCTGGTCGTCCGTGGCGGATAGCGATGCCCGTGAGGCGTCGTTGTCCAGGAATCCGGCGCTGCTGACGGCGCCGCCGCTGATACGGGCGCTCAACGTGCCGATCCCTTGGCCCCGGGCTTCCAGCGGGTCCGGCCGGCCCCCCGGGTTGCCGGTCAACGGGCGGCCGGCGGCGCTGGAAATCCGGGAGGCCTGGAGGAGTCGTTCGTCGAGCTGGCGGGTCAGGAATGAATCCATGGAGGCGTAGCTGAACAGCCCGATGGCGCCGCTGATGGCCACGAGCAGCGCCATGGCGACAAGGACCAGCCGGGTACGCAGGTGCCAGGTGGACGGGTTAAACCAGTCACGCCCCGGTGCGCGGACCTCTCCGGAAAGCGTTGTCACGGATTACTCGGCCGGTTTGAGGACGTAGCCGGCGCCGCGCACGGTATGGATCATGGGCGGGTAGTTGGCGTCGATCTTCTTGCGAAGGTAGGAAATGTAGAGTTCGACAATGTTGGCCTGGCCGCCGAAGTCGTAGTCCCAGACCTGGTCGAGGATCTGGGCCTTGCTGACCACGCGTTTGGGATTCTCCATGAGGTAGCGCAGCAGCTCGAACTGCGTAGCGGTGAGGTTGATTTCTTCCCCCGAGCGCGTGACTTCGCGCGTGTCGACGTTCAGCACGAGGTCGCCGACGACGAGTTCCGCGGTGTCCATGGCGGCTACGCCGGAGCGCTGGACGAGCCGGTGCAGGCGCAGCAGTACCTCCTCCATGCTGAAGGGCTTGGTGACGTAGTCGTCACCGCCGGCTGCGAGGCCCAGGATCCGGTCCTGGACGTTGTCCTTGGCGGTCAGGAACAGGGCGGGCACCTCGGGTGCGAAGGCGCGGATCCTGCCCAGGAGTTCGACGCCGTCGAACCCCGGCAACATCACATCCAGGACCAATACATCGGGGCGGAACTCCTTGGCGAGCTTGACCGCCTGCGGGCCGTCGGCGGCGACGGCGACGGACCAGCCCGCCATCCGCAGGCCCATGCTCATGAGCTCGGAGAGGCTCGGCTCGTCGTCCACCACCAGTGCCCGGATGGGTGAGCCATCCGGATGCGTGAGCTGGGGCAGGTTGTTTGTCATGGAATGTGAGGTGGCCATGTGACAACTCTCCGTACTGCCGGTTTGCTGCGGCTTTGGGGATCCTGTGCGGAACCTGTGCATCCCAGCCTAGCGAGCCGGCGGGCATGGCGCGGCGCACAGCCGCCGGAAGCTATCAGCACAGCGCAGGCACAGGATCGCGCAGCAGTCTGGATCGGACACAGCTTCCGCAGCGAACAAGGAGACGTTCCATGAGCAACCAGCAGCACGGCAATACCCGGGAACCCGCAGACGAAACCGCCCAGCACGGCGCTACCCAGCCCGGCACCCCCCAGCCCGGCACTCCCCAGCCGACCGCGCCGGACGGCGTCGGGGCAGCGGCGCCGGGATCGGTGTTCGGCGGAAGTCCGTCCCCGGCGGCACCAGGCTGGGGCCAGGCGCAGGATCCGGTGGCCGGGGGATGGGGTGCGCCGGGAACCGCAGAGAACCGGACGACAGCCCCGCGGTCAAAGAACCGCAAGCTCGGGCTGGCCGTCGCTGCCGGAGCGCTCGTGCTGGCCGTTGGCGCCGGGGCGGGGGCTTTGGTGCTCACATCGAACCCGGCGGTCGCCGAGGGATCCACCGTGGCCGGCGGACTCGCTGGCCCCGGCAGCCAAGGCACAGGCCAGGGCGCAGGCCAAGGCGGCGGCCAGGGCGGAACCGTCGCGGGCGGGGCGCCGGAGAGGGGCGGCATGGGCGGGTTTGCGCCGGGCGGGACAGGCAGCCTGGTCGCCGCGCTGCACGGCGAATACGTGGTGTTGCAGGATGGCGCCTACGTCACCCAGTACGAGCAGACGGGGACCGTCACGGACGTGACCTCGACCGCGGTGACTGTTGAAAGCAGCGACGGCTTCACCCGAAGCTACCTGCTGGGCTCGGATGTGGTGGTGGGCAGCCAGCAGGCGATGCGCCAGCAGGGCGGGGGCGCCGCGGCCAGCCAGTTGAGTACCGCCGATATCGCAGCCGGGGGCACCGTGCGCGTGGTGGCCGTGGCCGACGGTTCGGACTACGCGGCAGTGTCGGTCACGGTGACGACGGCGACGGCCGGTCAAGCCAACTAGGACATGGAGCCGGGTGATCTCCTCAACCGGGCCGGTGCTGCCTGGCCTCTGTGGCTTGGCAGCGCCGGCCCGGCCGGGATCGGCCCCGCCAGCGGCCGAGCCGTCACACGGCACACTCGTCACACGGCACGCTCGTCGTTGTGTCAGCCGCGCCATGCCAGCCGAAGCTTGGCGATAGCTGGGTGCGGGCTGGGAGTTCCGCTCCGGGCAGCCGGGAGATCGCGGCTGAGGGGTGACCACCAGGTGGGACGGGCGGCTGGCGCGCGGGAACCGGAACGGAATTGCCGCAAGAAAGTTCCCGGGAATTATCATCCAATTAACGCACCACTGACAGAATAATGTTTGAAGTTAGCGGCCTAGACATGGAGATTGCTGAATAATCTGCCGTCCACATCGGCGAAGCCAATTCGTAACGCGAGTCACATTTGGGATTCGAGTCTCACCATGTGGAACAAGGCGGCCTTTGTTACTTGCAAGTTCACATTGTTACGTTGCACACT
>JBFGBS010000161.1:0-5641 GCA_041567475.1 Arthrobacter sp. | reverse complement strand
TTCACCTCCACGGCCGCGCTGCAGGCCTGGCACCCCGAGGCCCGGCCCGTCGCCGTCTACGCCGCGCGCGCCGCGCTGTCCGCGGTCGCCGAAGCGGCAGAACTCCTGGTACTGGATCCCGGCTCGGACGTCACCTTCGTGGTTCGCAGACCGGCCGTCTGGGCCCTGGCCAGGCAGCACGCATGGGTGCCGTCGTATGCTGATCCGGACCTCGCCGACGCGCTCCGGGCATCCGTGACTGGCTTTCCGGAGGTCCGGCGTGTTGGAATTCATCCAGGCGGTGGAGTTGCTTCGAGCACGGCCGACGGACGGCGGCTCTCCGGTGGCGGGTCCGGCCCCGAACTCCAGGTGCTGCTGTACCTGGCAGAGGGCCTCGACGCCGCCCGTGTGCAGGCGATCGTGGCAGGCCTGAACGGGATCTGGTCCCGGAACGAATTATTTGCCGAGCGGGTCGACTCGATCGAAGTCAAACTCCAGCGCGCAGAACCATAGCCGACGACGGTCGCGGGCAATCCCCGGTACCGCCGGAGGCGTTACCCAAAGGACAAGACCCGTGAACTTCACGCTGTACCGGGAGCTGCTGGCCGTGCAGCCGATCCGCCGTCTCCTGCTGATCGGCATGGTCGCGCGCATCCCGCACGCCGCAGCCGGGGTCATGCTGACCCTGCACATTGTCCTGGTGCTCGGCCAGGGCTACGCGGCAGCCGGAGCAGCGGCGGCGGTGATGACCATCGGTATCGCCGTCGGGGCGCCGTGGCGCGGCCGGCGCGTCGACACGGTGGGGCTGCGGACGGCGCTTATACCCTCGGTCATCGCGGAAGCCGTGATCTGGTCGATCGTGCCGCACATGTCCTACGAATGGCTGCTGCCGCTCGTCTTCGTCGGCGGCCTGCTGAGCCTGCCCATCTTCAGTGTGGTCCGGCAGTCCCTCGGCGTCCTGGCCTCCGGCGAGCAGCGCCGCACGGCCTTCGCCCTCGACGCGATCGCCACGGAACTGGTCTTTATGATCGGTCCCGCCGCCGGCGCGGTCGTCGCGACCTCCGGTCATTCCGTGCTGGGCCTGACGCTGGTGGGCATCTCGGTATCGCTGTCAGGGCTCTTCCTGATGTGGTTCAACCCGCCGACCCGCAGCGCGGCCCCCGATGAGCGGTACGACGCGGACCAACAGGACAGCGCGGAGGTCTCCGTCGTGGCTTCGGCTCCGGCCCAGCTGCAGGAAGCCGCCGCCGAACTCGTCCCGCTCGCGGCATCGGCCGAGCGCCGCTCGGGACTCCGGCACAAAGTCATCCACAACTTCAGTTGGTTCACGGCCGCCGTGGCCGCGGTCTTCGCGGCGGCTGCCGGGGCCGGCATGGTCCTCAGCGGCACGGATGTGGGAATTGTCGCAGCCCTCGAGACCGGGGGACACCAGGCCGAGATCGGGATCGTCTTTTTCTTCTGGTGTGCGGCTTCGGTGGTGGGCGGCATCATCTACGGCGCCATGCACCGGGCCGTCTCACCCCTCGTGCTGTTGATGGGCATGGCGGCGCTCACGATTCCGATGGCGTTTGCGACCGACACCTGGACGTTGAGCCTGCTTTCGCTCCTGCCCGGACTGCTCTGCGCGCCCGTGCTGTCCTCCGCCTCGGAAAAAGTGGCGGAACTCGTCGACGAGAGCCGCCGCGGCGAAGCAATGGGCTGGTACGGCTCGGCGTTGACCGCCGGCGTCGCCCTGGGCGCGCCCTTGGCCGGAGTGTTCATCGACGGGGTCGGGCCGTCCACGGGGTTTGTGGCGGTGGGCGCCGCCGGCGTTCTCCTGTGCCTTGTCGGACTTGTGCTGCAGCGGCTGCGCAGGCGGCGCCTCGCCGCTGCGGGCTAGCGGGCCGGACCGCGCAGCCTACGCGCAGCCGCAGCTTAAACGCCGACGCCGGCGGGGGACCAGTTCGGTTCGCCCGCCGGCGTCGTTGGCTTCAGTCGGCCGGTGCTTAGTTGACCGGACCGGTGTACTTTTCGCCCGGTCCCTTGCCCGGCGCGTCCGGGATGATGGATTCCTCGCGGAAGGCCAGCTGGAGTGAGCGCAGGCCGTCGCGCAAAGGGCCGGCGTGCTGGGAGCCGATCTCCGGCGCTGCTGCCGTGACCAGTCCGGCCAGGGCGGTGATGAGCTTGCGTGCCTCGTCCAGGTCTTTGAGCTCCTCGGCGTTATCCTCGGCAGCAAGGCCAAGTTTTACGGCGGCGGCGCTCATCAAGTGAACGGCGGCGGTGGTAATGACCTCGATCGCGGGGACCTCGGAGATGTCGCGGATCTGCTGCGAAACATCAGCCGGGGCGGCCGCGGCCTCAAAAACGTGGGAATTGCTCTCTGGAGTGCTCATACTGGTAAGCTTGTCACAGACCGACTGATTGCCGTTATTTTCGTGCGGAAACCTCCCGGTGCAGGCATCACGCGCAGAGCGCTTGGAGCCAGGTGCACCGAACGGGGTTTCTTCTGTAAGATTGCGGCATCAGTTTGCAAGCGGAGTTCTCTCCCACCCGCGTCAGCCGCGAATCTTCCTCCGGGAAGAATAAGGTTGCCGGGTACCTGGTCGGGCATTTCCTGAGGCATCCGCCGCAGATTATGCGTGCCGCCTCCTTGAGGCAGGCTTTACCGATCTTCGAGGCCTTCGATTGCTCCGGCAATTGGGGGCCTTCTCTTTTTGCCGGTGGAGAATCCCTCACGAACACAGGAGCCTTAACATTAGCGAGCCAAGAATCAATGAGCGTATCCGCGTCCCCGAGGTGCGGCTGGTCGGGCCTGCCGGCGAACAGGTAGGAATCGTCCGTATTGAGGATGCCCTGCGTCTGGCTGCCGAGTCCGATCTTGATCTCGTTGAAGTTGCGCCGCAGGCCAAGCCTCCGGTGTGCAAGCTGATGGACTTTGGCAAGTACAAGTACGAAGCCGCAGTCAAGGCACGTGAAGCCCGGAAGAACCAGACCAACACGGTCCTGAAGGAAATCCGCTTCCGCCTGAAGATTGACACCCACGACTACGAGACCAAGCGAGGCCACGCGCTCCGCTTCCTCGGCGCCGGTGACAAGGTCAAAGCCATGATCCAGTTCCGTGGCCGTGAGCAGCAACGTCCGGAGATGGGCATCCGCCTGCTCCAGCGTTTCGCCGACGACGTCGCCGAAGTTGGCGTGGTGGAGTCCAGCCCGCGGATCGACGGCCGCAACATGGTCATGGTGGTGGGTCCCCTGAAGAACAAGGCCGAAGCCAAGGCCGAAGCGCGCCGCGCCACGCAGCGTGCCGAAGCCAAGGCGGAGAACGAAGCCAAGGCTTCGGGCCGGGTCGATGTGTCCGGCGGAAATGCCCCGCTGACGCAGTCGCTCTCGGACCTGCTGCCGGAAGGTTACGTCACCCGGACCGAGGCTCCGGCGGCTGAGGCACCGGAAGCTGAGGCTTCCGTGGCCGAAGAGACCAGTGTCGAAGCGGCTGAAACCGTTCAGGCCCCGGTTGAGGAAACCAAGGTCGAGGAAACCGTCGCCGAAGCAGCTCCCGTCCAGGAAGCTCCGAAGCAGGTTGCCCCGAAGCAGGAGGCTCCGAAGCAGGAGGCTCCGAAGGCAGCAGCGAAGCCGCCGGTTGCCAAGGCTCCCGCGGCTGCTAAAGCCGCACCGGCCAAGGCCCCCGAGCCCAAGCAGGCCGCCCCGGCGGCTGCGCCGAAGCCGGTATCTGCGCCGAAGCCGATGGCTGCGCCGAAGCCGGTCCCGCGGCCCGCTGCGCCTAAGCCTGCAGCACGGCCGGCCGCTCCGAAGCCGGCCAGCAAGAAGAGCAACTAGTTCACGGCCGCCGGGCAGCTATGCCCGGCGACAAGAAACCAGCATGCCGCCCGCAGGGGCGGCTGCACGAAAGACTGCAGACCCAGTCTGCGGATACGTAAGGAGATCGGTTCCCATGCCGAAGATGAAGACCCACAGCGGTGCTAAGAAGCGCTTCAAGCTGACCGGTAGCGGCAAGCTGCGCCGCCAGCAGGCCAACCGCCGTCACTACCTGGAGCACAAGTCCTCCAGGCTGACCCGCCGCCTTGCCGGCGACAAGATCGTCTTCAAGGGCGACGCTAAGGTCATCCGGAAGATGCTCGGCATCTAAGTTCCAAGTTTTCTGACTGGTCGCCACCTGGCACCTGTCATCTACCACAAGGCTTCTCAGGCCAGCCGGACCTCCGGCAGTAGACGCTTGGGATCAGATTTTTGAAGGAGTACGCACGTGGCACGTGTGAAGAGGGCGGTCAACGCCCACAAGAAGCGCCGGGTTATCCTTGAACGCGCAAAGGGCTACCGTGGACAGCGTTCACGTCTGTACCGCAAGGCCAAAGAGCAGCTGCTGCACTCATTCGTGTACAGCTACGGTGACCGCAAGAAGAAGAAGGGTGACTTCCGCCGCCTGTGGATCCAGCGTATCAACGCTGCATCGCGCGCCAACGGCCTCACCTACAACCGCCTGATCCAGGGCCTGAAGGCCGCTGAGGTCGAGGTTGACCGCCGTATGCTGGCTGAGCTGGCCGTCTCCGACGCCAACGCCTTCGCCGCGCTGGTCCAGATCGCCAAGAACTCCCTCCCGGCTGACACCTCCGCTCCGGCCGCCAAGGCCTAGTCTGAGCAGTCACCCGTCGGGGTAGTTCACGAACCTGGCTGCTGAGCAACTAAGGTTCTTGTATGAACGAAACCGGGCGCCCGCAAGATTATCTACTTTCCAACCCTCGAGCAGATCGGGTCAGGAAGGTAGCACAACTTGCCGGGCGCCCGGCCCGTTTAAAGCGGCGGGAGTTCCTTGCTGAAGGCCCCCAGGCCGTACGGGAAGCGCTGACCCTGCACCAGAAGCGAGTCGCCGCGGGGGAGCCCGGCATCGTCTACGAGGTCTACGCCAGCGAGTCCTGCCTGGACCGCCACCCCGAGCTGGAGAATCTGGCCGAGGGCACCAGCGCCTTCCTGTGTACGGACGAGGTGCTGTCCGCCATTGCGGACACCGTGACGACGCAAGGCATCGTCGCCGTGTGCGGCTTCCTGGACGTTGGCCTCGACGAGGTTCTCGACGCCGGCCCGCGGCTGGTCGCGGTGCTTTGCCAGGTCCGCGACCCCGGTAACGCCGGGACGGTCCTGCGGGCCGCAGACGCCGCCGGGGCCGACGCCGTCGTGCTTACCGGTTCCAGCGTGGACATCTACAATCCCAAGGCAGTCCGCTCCACGGCGGGATCGCTTTTCCATCTGCCGATTGTGCTGGGCGCCGACGTCGCGGACGTGGCGGCCCGCTGCAAGGAGCGCGGCATCGGTATTCTGGCCGCCGACGGCTACGGCCAGTTGAAGCTGGATGCGCTGCAGGACCAAAGCGCTGCGCGCAGGCTCTCCGCCTCCGTTGAGGCTTCGACCTATGCGCTGGAAGACCCCACGGCCTGGCTGTTCGGCAACGAGGCCCAGGGGCTCTCCGAGGATGAGCTCGCGGTAGCGGATCACCGGGTAGCCGTCCCGGTATACGGCCAGGCGGAAAGCCTGAACCTGGGCACGGCGGCAACGGTCTGCCTGTACGCCAGCGCCAGGGCCCAGCAGTCGTCCCCGTCCAGCCGGAGCTAGCGGTCAGCCCGGCGGTATAACCGCAGCGGCACAACGACGGCGGGGCCCACCGAAAGGTGGG
>JBFGBS010000160.1:0-5657 GCA_041567475.1 Arthrobacter sp. | reverse complement strand
CGGCCGCCGCCCCTCCAGGGTCACCGTGATGCAGGTGCCGGACACCGGTTCCTTCGTCCGCGAAACGAACAGTCCGCTGGGGTCCGCGAGCCCGGTGATACCGTCCTCGTTCAGGTCAAAGCAGCCGACGTCGTCGGTGGGACCGTAGCGGTTCTTGACCGCGCGCAGGAGCCGCAGCCGCGAATGGCGTTCGCCTTCGAACTGGCAGACCACGTCCACGAGGTGTTCCAGCAGGCGGGGCCCCGCGATGGAACCGTCCTTGGTCACGTGCCCCACCAGCAGGGTGGTCATGTTGCGACGCTTGGCCGCGGCTATGAGGGACGCGGCCACCTCACGGACCTGCGATACGCCGCCGGCGCTGCCCTCGACGTCGGCGCTGCTCAGGGTCTGCACCGAGTCCACCACCAACAGCCGCGGTTCGAGCTTCTCGACCTGGCCCAGCGCCTGTCCAAGGTCCGTCTCGGCGGACAGGTACAGGGACTCCGCGACGGCATCGATCCGGTCCGCGCGGAGCTTCACCTGCGCGGCGGATTCCTCGCCCGTGATGTAGAGGACATCCTGCGCCGTGCGGGCGAACTTCGCCGCGACATCGAGCAGCAGGGTGGACTTGCCGACGCCGGGTTCGCCGGCGAGCAGGATGACGGCCCCGGGAACGAGCCCGCCGCCCAGGACCCGGTCGAGTTCGTCCACGCCGGTGGGCAGGAAGGCGGCCGTCGTGGCGTCGATGTCGGCGATCCGGCGGGCGGGTTCCAGGACGGTGGTGGCCGCCGTGGTGCGGGCCACTGCGGCGCCGGTTTCCTCCACGCTGCCCCACGCCTGGCATTCGCCGCACCGGCCCACCCACTTGGCCGTGGTCCAGCCGCATTCGCCGCATTTGTAGCCGGCCGCCTTGGACGCCCGGGAAGTTTTTGTTGCCATTGGTTCACCTTATCCGCGGGCACTGACATCCACCTGCCGGGGACGTGCCCGGCCACCCGCGGCCCGCCCGCTTACAGCGGCGGCAGGACGTCCCTGGCCTCGTCCGAATCCATGCCGGCGGCTTCCAGCAGGTCCACCATCAGGGGCCGGAACAGCATCACGACGGTTTCGCCTTCCAGCCGGCTCACTTCAAGTATGCGCGGGTGCAGCTGGGCCGCGACTGCGCTCAGTTCCAGCCGCGCCGTCCGCAGGTTCGCCCTGCGCTCGCTGTCGTCCATGGCCGCCAGGCCGGCGGAGAGGGCTTCCACCGCCATCGCCGTCTCCTCGAGGACGTCGGCAATGTTCTGCGTTGCCTCGTCGGAGAGCGCCGCGTGGTTGATGGCGCTGGTCAGCCGGCGGGCGAAGACCCGGCTGTTGCGCAGGGCAAGATCGATATAGTCCAACGAGGTCTCCAGCTTGTCCAGCGCGTCCCGGTGCCGCCGGTACGCGGGGGCAAGGGTGGCCACTTCGCCGGAGGCCCGCAGGGACTGGCGCATCTCATCAACGAGTGGCTGGCAGTTCCGGCCCCGGATCAGCGCATGCCAGGCCTGGGTGGAATCGCTGTAGTGCAGCGCCGAGGCGCACTCGCGCAGCACCTCGGACAGTTCGTGTAAGAGCTTGCGGACATCCGCGCGGGGTTCCCGGCGCGGATCCTTGGGGATGAGGACGGTCAGGAGCAGGGCGAACAGTCCACCCACGATGGCATCGAGGCTGCGGGTGAACGGGCCTCCCGGCGGGACGGGCAGCAGCACCACCAGCACGGACTGCAACCCGAGTTGGGTGGTGAAGATCGTGCCGCCGTCCAGGAAGCGGGCCAGCAGGATGGAGAAGAAGAGGACGGCGGCGGCCTGCCAGATGCCTGAGCCGAGCCAGTGCAGGAGCAGATCGCCCACCACGATCCCGATGGTGCAGCCGAGGCCCACCTCCATCACGCGCCGTAACCGGGGATCCCGGGAGAAACCAAGGGCGATCAGTGCGGAGGTGGCCGCGAACAGCGGGCCCTTGTGCCCGAGGACGAATTCGGCAAAGGCATAGGCGCCCACCGCGGCCGCTGTCATCTGCGCGGCCGGCAGCACGGAATTCCGGCTCCGCGTGATCCCGGTGCGGATCCGGCCGCGCAGGAAATTTGCGCTTGCGGAGAGTCCGGTACCAGTGGCCATGGCCCCAGTCTATTTGCCCGCCATTGCCGCCCGGGCGCACCGGCAATAACGTAGTGCTATGACGCGCACCACGCAATGGCGGCGGGGCGGCGTCGGCAAATATCCTGCAGCCGTTAACCTGCCGTTCACTTTGGACCGCCATTCTCTTCACTTGGGGTCCTTATCTTTGATGAAGGTACAACACCGTACGCAATCCGCGCCGGCCGTCTCCGGCCCTGCGGGATAGAGAATCCTTGGAAGAGGTACATTCAGTGAAGGCACTCCGCTTCGGCCGCCACGCGGCTATCGCTGTTATCGCAGCCGGCGCACTCGCGCTCACCGCTTGTGGTTCAGATAACCCGACCGGCACCACCGGGGGCGCTCCGGCCGCCGGCGGCGCAAACGTCACCGGCACCTTGACCGGCATCGGCTCGTCCGCGCAGGGTGCCGCCATGGACGTCTGGAAGACCAACTTCGCTGCCGCGAACCCGGGCGTCACTGTGCAGTACTCCCCGGACGGCTCCGGCGCCGGACGCAAGGCCATCCTCGACGGCTCCGCCCAGTTCGCCGGCTCCGACGCGTACCTCAAGGATGAGGAACTGGCCAGCAGCACCGCCCAGTGCGGCCCCGACGGTGCCCTCAACATCCCGGTCTACATTTCCCCGATTGCCGTGGCCTACAACCTTCCCGAGGTCGCGGAACTGAAGCTGGACGCCGCAACGGTCGCCAAGATCTTCCGCGGCGAAATCGCCAAGTGGAACGACCCGGCCATTGCCGCCCTGAACCCGGACGCCACCCTGCCTGACCTGAAGGTCACCCCGGTCCACCGCTCCGACGACTCCGGCACCACGGCCAACTTCACCGAGTACCTGGCCGCCGCAGCACCCGAGGCCTGGACCGACGAGGCCGATGGAATCTGGCCCGGATCCCTGGGCGGCGAGAACGCGAAGGGAACCTCCGGCGTCGTCAAGACCGTCACCGACACCCCGGGCGCCGTGACCTACGCTGACGACTCCGCCGTGAGCGGCAAGCTCGGCACCGCCCAGATCAAGGTCGGCGACACCTTCACCAAGATCTCCGCCGACGCAGCGGCCAAGGCAGTCGACGCCGGCAAGCCGGTTGAAGGACGCAACGCCAACGACCTCTCGATCGAACTGGACCGCGCCACCACCGTCGAGGGCTCCTACCCGATCGTCCTCGTGTCCTTCCACATCGTCTGCAGCACCTACGACACGCAGGAAACCGCTGACCTGGTGAAGGCCTTCGAGTCCTACGTCGTTTCCGACGCCGGCCAGAACGCCGCGGCCGAAGCCGCCAAGTCCGCCCCGCTGTCCAAGTCCCTCCAGGACAAGGCGCTCAAGTCCATCGAATCCATCAAGGCCAAGTCCTAGGGATTCATTGCGCATAGGGCATAGTGGTAACACCAGCCTGACACCGGTTCCCTGTCGCGTGCTCTCCGTCAACGACGGTGCGCGCGGCAGGGAACCAGCGCGTTTATCCGACCATTCAAGAACGTACCGGGCCGCCGGCAGGCAAATCCGCTGCCCGGAGCCCGTTTCCGATCGAAGCTGAAGGACCGTGAAGTGACCACCACCGCCCAGACATCGTCCCGGGGCGCAGGCCGCGCCGGAGACAAAGTCTTTTCCGCAGCCACCCTGGCCGCAGGGTGCCTGATCCTGGCCGTGCTCTTCGGTGTGGCACTGTTCCTGGTCGTCCAGGCCATCCCTGCCTTTGTGGCCCCTCCGGGTGAGATCCAAGGCGGAGAGGGCTTCTTCGCCTACATCTGGCCGATCGTGATCGGTACGGTCATCGCCGCCACCATCGCCCTAATCATCGCCACCCCGATAGCCATCGGCGTCGCGCTCTTCATCTCGCACTTCGCCCCCCGCCGCCTCGCCGCAGGCCTCGGATACGTGATCGACCTGCTCGCAGCCATCCCCTCCGTGGTCTACGGCGCCTGGGGTGCCGCGTTCCTTGCCAAGGAAATCACCCCGGCCTACCAGTGGCTGGCCGCGAACATGGGCTGGCTGCCGATCTTCGAGGGTCCCGCCTCCGCGACCGGAAAGACCATCCTCACAGCCGGCATCGTCCTGGCCGTGATGGTCCTGCCGATTATCACGTCCCTCTCCCGGGAAATCTTCCTGCAGACCCCCAAGCTGCACGAAGAGGCCGCCCTGGCGCTCGGCGCGACCCGCTGGGAAATGATCCGGATGGCGGTTCTGCCCTTCGGCCGTCCCGGCATCATCAGTGCCGTCATGCTCGGCCTGGGCCGGGCCTTGGGCGAAACCATGGCCGTGGCGCTCGTACTCTCCTCCGGAGCACTGACCGCCAGCCTGATCCAGTCCGGCAACCAGACCATCGCCGCCGAGATCGCGCTCAACTTCCCTGAAGCCAGCGGTTTGAAGGTCAGCACCCTGATCGCCGCCGGTCTCGTCCTCTTCGTCATCACCCTTGGCGTGAACATGATCGCCCGCTGGATCATCACGCGGCACAAAGAATTCTCGGGAGCCAACTAAATGACCTCCACCCTGACTCCGGCCCGCAAGCGGTCCGCCCTCACCAAGGGCCAGCTGCCGAAGTGGGCCCCCTACGCTGTCCTCGCTGCCTCCCTCGTGGTCGGCGCCGCAATCCTGGCCCTGATCGGCTTCAACGCGTTCGGCTGGGGAATCGTCTCCGCAATCCTGTTCACCGCCGGCCTGACCGGCTGGAGCCGCGTTGTCGAAGGTGCCCGCCGGGCCAAGGACAAGCTCGCGACCTGCCTCGTGGTCGGTGCCTTTCTGGTGGCGCTGCTGCCGCTGATCTCCGTGATCCTGACCGTCCTCGTCAACGGGCTGCCGGGCCTCCTGAACCCCGGGTTCCTCACCTCGTCGATGAACGGCGTCACGGGCTCCTTCGACAACAAGAGCGTCGAAACAGGCACCCCCGTGGTGGGCGGTATCTACCACGCGCTGCTGGGTACCATCCAGATCACCCTGCTCGCGACCGTCATCTCCGTGCCCGTCGGCCTGCTGACCGCCATTTACCTCGTGGAGTACGGCAACGACCGCCCGCTGGCCCGGTCCATCACCTTCTTCGTGGACGTCATGACCGGCATCCCCTCGATCGTGGCCGGCCTCTTCGCTGCCGCCTTCTTCTTCGCAGTGGTGGGGCCCGGCACCAAGACCGGGGCCGTGGCCGCCGTCGCGCTGTCCGTGCTGATGATCCCCGTCGTCGTCCGCTCCAGCGAGGAAATGCTCAAGATCGTCCCCAACGAACTGCGGGAAGCGGCATACGCGCTCGGTGTCCGGAAGTGGCGGACCATCCTGAAGATCGTCATCCCGACGGCGATCTCCGGCATCGCGTCCGGCATTACCCTGGCGATCGCCCGGGTCATCGGCGAAACCGCGCCGATCCTGGTCACTGCAGGCTTCGCCACCGGCATCAACACCAACGTCTTCAGCGGCTGGATGGCATCACTGCCGACCTTCATTTACACCCAGATCCTTAACCCCACGTCTCCGTCCAACCCGGATCCGTCCTCCCAGCGCGCCTGGGGTGCGGCGCTGGTCCTCATCATCCTCG
>JBFGBS010000159.1:0-5667 GCA_041567475.1 Arthrobacter sp. | reverse complement strand
GGTCCGGTTGGCCAGTTGGGTCAGTGGATCGGTCAAGGCAACCCGCTCAAGCTCAACCTGTGCCGCACGCAGCATGGCCGTGCGGCTCTCCACCCGTTCCTCGAGTTCCTGGTAGATCGTCTGCAGGTCATCGGCCATCAAGTTGATCCCGGCAATGACCGCCGCGACGTCGTCACGGTCCGTCGAGGGCGGAATCCTGGTGGACAGGTCCCCGCCGGCAATGCGGACGATGCCTTCCACGAGGGCGTGCAGCCGGGGATCCGGGGATTCAGTTGTCATCAGCGCCCTGCTCCAGCCATTCAGCGGCCTCGGACCCGGCAGTGAAGAACCGTGCCGGAACCATCCCGGATTTCGGACGCAGCAGGTAGTGCGCGATCACCCGGTCCACCGGGCTGTCACCGACAATGGCAAACGCCGAGGCCACCGCCGTGAGCGCATCCGTCAGGATCTGCCGCGCGTCGCCGCTCAGCCCGGGCGTTCCGCTGATGACCAGCAGTACGGGCAGTTGCCGCCTGCCGGCCAGTCTCAGGGCCGCGGCGCCTGCTGCGCGGGCGTCGTCGCCGTTAAGTTCCCGGTCGGGCGGCAACTGGATTTCAAGGATGCCGTTGCGGTTCAGGCGCACGCTCGTGGGGCCGTCAAGTCCTGCCCCGGGAGCGTCCGCACCGGGCCGGTCGTTATGTCGCAAAACCGCGGCTTCACTACTCACCGGACGGCGACCCTGCGACGGCGGTCGGTAGACCCCCGCAGATCGCGGTTCAACCGACGATCGCCGTGATAGAGGATCGTCTCCCAGTCAACCTCGTCGACTGATTTTTCCACTACCGGGCTCTCCTTCACTGCCTTGGACCGGGGAGCGACATACAGCCAACTGAGCGCTCCCAGGAAGATGTCAACCACGGAGTTGACCACCCCAATGTAGGCCCTGATCGCGCCGGCGGCCAGAATTGCGTTGACCGACGCGAACGCCACGTTCCCCCAGTTTCCCACCTGGGCATCACGCCAGACGGTCAGGAGGGAGAAAATTACGATCGCGTACGGTGTCAGCACGTAAATAGCCGGAGCCGCCGTGCGGTTCTTCACCTTGGGAGTCCGGGCGAAGGGGATCTTGTCCCCCGTCAGGGCCTGCTGGAGCGATTTCAGCACCCCGGCCAGGTTGACCGGCAACAGCACAAGGTTGAAGCCGTAGATCCGCAGGATGTCGCTGAACCGGTGCCCGCAGTCCCGCAGGTCGCTTCCCATCGCCAGGAAGTACGGCAACGCGGCCAGGAACACCAGGGGGCTCAACAGCCGGCTGTCATAGGGGTAGGCGAGCAGGAACAGCAGCCCGAAGCTGGCCCAGGCAATGGAGGCCATGTAGTTCACCCGGAGCAGCACTTCACGGAACAGGATCGCCCGCCGGTCGGCACGGCGCTGGCGGAGCTGGACCCACAGCTTGGGCAGGATCAGCAGTCCGCCGTTGGCCCCGCGCCGGCGCTGGACCACGAGCGAGCCGAAGTCCGGCGGTGTGGCACTGTAGCTGAGGCGTTCCGGATAGTTGACCAGGGTCCAGCCATGCTGGCCGAGGTCGATGCTGGATTCGGTGTCTTCGATAACGGTGCGGTCCTGGATGTAGGTCCGGATCTCGAAGCCGCCGCTGTTCTCCACTTCCACGATGTCTTCAAGGGCGCGCTTGCGGATCACCGCGTTCGCCCCCACCCAGAACGTCGCCCCGTAGTAGGTCATGCCCTGGTGCAGGATGTGCTGGATATCGGTCGTCGCCCCGGCGACACGCTCAATCCGGGTGGGAGCGCCGCGGAAGGACGAGTACGGCGTTTGGGTGACAGCCACCCGCTCGTTGCCGGCCGATTCGAGGAAGTACACGAGGCGGAGGCAGTAGTCGCGCAACAGCAGCGAATCGGCGTCCAGCGTCAGCAGGTACTCGGTGTCGCGAACGGCCAGCACACTGTCCGGCTCGCCGTCGGGGACCGGGCCGCCGTCGGCCCCGGTCCCTTCCGCGTCACTGATTTTCCGGAGGATCACGCCGTCGGCGGTGCTCTCCTTGCGCCAGGAGTGCCCCATCAGGCCGATGTAGGCGTTGAGGTTCATCGCCTTGTTGGCCTCGTGCGAGAGGCTCGCGTACTTCTTGCGCTCAAAAGTTTCCGTGGAGACGTTGAAGATCCAGGTCAGCCGGAGGTACAGCTCTTCGATCCGCTCCACCGAGGGGGACGCATGCTGCGCGGCAGCTGCGTTCAGTCCCAGCAGGACCAGCCGCAGTTCGCGGGCCAATCCCATCAGCACCAGGTCGACAAAGAACTCATCCACGTGGTCCTCGACCTGTTCACCGGCGGCCATCGCCTCCAGCCAGCCTGCGGCGGCCTCGTACTCGGCGATCAGTGCGGACAGCTCGTCCCCGGTACCGGTACCGGAACCGGTACGGCTTGCGCGGCGGAAGCGTTCCAGAGCGGCATTGCACCGGGCCGCGGGAACGCTGAGCGCGGCGACAATCTCGGACGCCAGCGCCCGGGTTACATCCAGCCGTGCCCGGTCTGCGGGGTCCGCGGGGTTGGGCGGGTCATCCAGCAACAGCACGACCTTCAGGTCCGGGAACTCCTGCAGGGCCGCGGACCACAGCGTGGCCCGCACCACCTGCGGCTCCTCCGCGTAGGAGGGCACCAGCACCGTAATCCCCGCGGAGTGCCCGGCGAAGTGCCGGTCCAGTTCGCCCCGGGGCACCCGGGAGTGGTCGCGGAAACGGTAGAGCGCGCCCTGGCGGGCCAGCAGGTACATCAGCGCGGAGAACGTCAGGAATGTTACGACGACCAGGTAGGAGACCGTCTCGGCCTGAAAGCGGAAGCCCGCGTTGGGATTGTTCGCCAGCTCGCGCAGGATGGTCGAAATGACGTAGCTGGTCCACGCGCCGATCGTCACGAGAATGGCCACCCGGCCGAGAACGATCTTCCGCCTCGACGGCCGCGGATGGACGATCGAGAGCGGCTCGGAGCGTTTCTCGGCGCCCCATTGACGGCGCCGCACTGCGCCCTTTGGGTCGTCGGGGACACTCTCCGCGTCCACGCGCGGCAAGACAAGCTGATCAGTCATGGGTCCCTAAGGCTGCGGGCGGTGTTTCGGCATGCGCTAATGTCGACCTTGCGCACGGTGCACCGGAACGATTTGGTGAGTGCCCTTATGATAATCCAAGCTCAGACTGTTACCGGACATAAGACATCCGGGAAGCCTCTTGTGCTGAATTCCCCCGGCTGGCGTACAAGCGGCGGCCCATCCAAACACCCGAAGGGGCCCCCGTGTCCGCAAGATTCCCAGGCCGCAAGTTATCGCTGGTTCGACTGGGCGTGCTCACCGGCGTCGTCGCGGCCATCAGCGCCGGCGGCGTGGCCGCGTGGGGGAACTTCCAGGATGTCCGGGCCGCCGGAGCCATCCCGTCGATCTTCTCCGGCTATGTCGACGTCACTGCGACACCCCGGCACGCCTTCGAGGCCCCGGCCTCCGAGGAAGCGGCAAACGTAGCGTTGTCCTTCATCGTCGCGGACCCGGAGGAACCCTGCACTCCATCGTGGGGCGCAGCCTATGGCTTGTCCGAGGCGTCCGCGGACCTGGACCTGGACCGTCGGGTGGCGCGGCTGCAGCAGCTCGGCGGCACCGTGTCGGTCTCCTTTGGCGGACAGGCCAACAAAGAAATCGCCACGACGTGCCTGGACGAGGGCAAACTGGCCGCGGCCTACCGGACCGTCATCGACCGGTACAACGTCGACAGCATCGACCTGGACATCGAGGGTGAGGCCCTCGCCGACGTCGCCGCCATGGACCGGCGCTCCGCCGCCGTTGCCGCGCTGCAGCAGGAACGCCAGGACGACGGCAAATCCCTGAGCGTCTGGTTGACGCTGCCGGTTGACCCGAACGGGCTCACTGCGGTGGGCACCGAGGCCGTGCGGCGGACCCTCGCGGGGGGTACCGACCTCGCCGGGGTGAACATCATGACGATGGACTATGGCGGGAGCAGGCTGACGGAGCAGTCGATGGCGCAGAACGCCGTGTCCGCGGCCGAAGCCACGCACCGGCAGCTCTCCGAGATCTACCGGGCCGCCGGGAATGAGCTCGGCACCGAAACCGTGTGGCGGAAAATCGGCCTGACGCCGATGATCGGCCAAAACGACGTCATCGGAGAAATTTTCACGCTCCAGGACGCCCAGGACCTCAGCGCGTACGCCCGGGAGAAGGGCATCGGCCGGGTCTCCATGTGGTCCCTGAACCGGGACCGGACCTGCAGCCCGAACTACCCGGATGTCAAGCAGGTCTCGGACAGCTGCAGCGGCATCGACCAGTCCGGCTCGAGCTTCGCGGCCATCCTCGCCGCGGGTGTTGCCGGCAGCCCCGTCCCGGACGCGGCTGCCCCCGGCGAGGACCCGGCCGGGAATGCCGGCGGCGGACAGAGCCCGGCTCCGGCCGTGACCGATGATCCCGCCACGAGCCCCTACCCGATCTGGTCCGAAGGCACCGCCTATGGAGCCGGCGACCGGATCGTCTGGCACGCGAACGTGTACGAGGCGAAGTGGTGGACCCGCGGTGACATCCCGGACAACCCCGTGTTGCAGGGCACCGCCACACCGTGGCGCATCCTGGGCCCGGTGCTCCCGGGTGACCGGCCCACCCCTCAAATCACGGCACCGGCAGGCACGGCACCGGCCTGGGAGCCGGCGACGGTCTACCGGAAGGGAGACCGGGTGCTTTTCGAGGGCCGGGTCTTCGAGGCCAAGTGGTGGACGCAGACGGACAGCCCGGAGGCACGGTTGCAGGGCGCCCCGGACTCGCCCTGGATGAAGCTGAGCGATGCGGAACTGCTGGAACTGATGGCGGCCGCCCCGGCCGCCATGCCGGCGACGACCGCACCCTGAAACGGCTTCAGCGGATTGGTTACGACGGTGGCCAACCGCTGAATCCCCGATCCCAGATACGCCACCTTCGACGGATCACTGACATCACATGTTCCTAGATTCATCGATGCCCGAACCGCTGTCCACGCTTCTCCCGGGCCCGCCGGCAAAAGCCTCGGAAGCACGAGCTGACCGCCAGATGTGGCCTCAAACCTGCCGCGGGTCTGACCATTCGAAGTGAAACGATGTATCCAGGCTCTGCGATGTCTCCTCGAGAACGGTCCGCACCTCATCAACCGGAAAAGCCGCGAACTGATTCTACAACCGCGGGTTCAGCTGTCGGTTGGACGGTATTTCATGGCGTCGCATACGGTCCCCTCGATTTGGCATGGCCGCGGCTGACCACATTCGAACACCGAGAACCAAGGCGCCGAACGGACCAGAAGCAGGCCAGTTGCTGATTCGCCGGAGCCTCCGGCTGGACAAGGGCGAAGCCCGAGGACCCAGAAGTGGGTCCCGGATGTTGCGGGGTCGGGTTGCATGGTTGTGTAACGGGTTGGTGGGGGACCCATCCGGGGCGGGGTGCCGGGCCGAAGTACTCCTGAAAGTCCAAGCCGGTCCAAGTCATACGGATCCCGCACCGCGGGACGTGGGAACGGCGGAGCAATCGCCTATTGTTTAGGAGCACTTCCATGCGCACTTCCCTGAAAACCTTCCTCGGCGTTGCCGCTGCCGGTTCGCTGATGTTCTCCCTGGCCGCCTGCAGCCCGGCCGAGAGCACCGCCACGGCCGCGCCCGC
>JBFGBS010000158.1:0-5669 GCA_041567475.1 Arthrobacter sp. | reverse complement strand
TGGACCGGGATGCTCGGACTGGGCCAGGGCAGCCTGACGGCGGTGGCGCTGACCATGATCATGGTCCGGACCCGCGACGGCCGGACGGCCTCCCGGCTCTCCGGCATGATGCAGGGGGTGGGCTACGGTGTGGGCTCCACCGGCACCCTGCTGGTGGGCCACCTCCACCAGGAGACGGGGTCCTTCGCCGCGGCCGGTCTGTTCTTCCTCGTCATCGGCTCGCTCGCGGCCGTCTTCGGGTACCGGGCAGGCAGGAACCGTTTCGTCGGCGACCCGCCCGGCCAGCTGCCGCCCCTCCGTTAAGGGCGGGCCGTGGCGCTGCCGAGGCCCGCTTCCGGGGCAGGGGACGGCTGCCAGCGCCGCGGACCCGTGCCGCCGGCGCCCAGCCCGTCGTCGGGATTCTGCAGCCGACAGGTCCGGAGGCTGAGGCAGCCACAGCCGATGCATCCCTCCAGGTCACTGCGAAGGTGCTCCAGCGCGGCGATACGGTCATCGAGCTCCGACCGCCACCGCCGGGAAAGCCGGGCCCAGTCACGCTTGGTCGGCGTCCGCCCGGCCGGGAGGGACTCAAGCGCGGCGCGGATGTCCCGCAACGGAATCCCGACCCGCTGCGACACCCGGATGAACGCCACCCGGCGCAGCACGTCCCGCCGGTACTGCCGCTGATTGCCCGCATTCCGGGTGGAGGAAATGAGCCCGCTGCGTTCGTAGAAGTGCAGGGCCGACGCCGCCACGCCGCTGCGCTCGGCCACCTCGCCGATGCTCAGGAGACGGTGCGCCCCGCCTGCCAGTTGTGGCATGCTTCCCTTAGCCGTCCATCGGGCATATCAACCCGGGAATCGTCGCCGGAGCCCCGGACGAACAGCTGCGGAACCGGCCTTGACCTCAACTTTAGTTGAGGTTTTACGGTTGCGTCCATGACTATAGATCAGGTCCCGCCCGTGCCCTCCAACTCCCCGTCCGTGGCCCCGGAACATGAACGCATCCTGGACCGCGGCTACCTGCTGGTGACCCTGGGCTCCTGCGCCCTGGTGTTCATGGCGGCGTTCGAGTCGCTCGCGGTCACCACCATCATGCCGCTGGTCAGCCGCGAACTGGACGGGGCAGGCCTCTATGCCCTCGCCTTCGCCGGACCGTTTGCCACCGGCGTGATGGGGATGGTCGCGGCGGGCAACTGGTCCGACCGGCGCGGTCCCGCCGCGCCGCTCACCACGTCAGTGGCGGTGTTCGCGCTGGGCCTGCTGATCGCCGGAACAGCCGCGGACATGCCCGCCCTGGTGGCAGGCCGTTTGGTGCAGGGTCTCGGCGGCGGGGCCCTGACGGTGGCGTTGTATGTTGTGGTGGCCCGGGTCTATCCGGCGTTGCTGCACGCAAAAATCTTCGCCGCCTTCTCCGCCGCCTGGGTCATCCCCTCCCTGGTGGGGCCCCTGGCCGCCGGAATCGTCGCGCAGTGGATCGGCTGGCAATGGGTCTTCCTGGGCGTGGTGGGGCTCGTGGTCCCGGCGCTGCTGATGATCATGCCGGCACTGCGCAGCCTCAACGGCGGATCCGCAAGCAACCCGCCGGAGCCTGCCGCAGCCGTCCGCGGCCCGCAGGCCCGCCGCCCGGCCGGGGATTACCGCAGATTCGGGTGGGCGACGCTCGCGGCGCTCGCCGTGCTCGGCCTGAATCTGTCCGCCGAGATCCCGGCCGTCGGTGTCGCCTTGTCGGCGGCCGCCGTCGTCGTCGCGCTCGTGGCCGTCCGCCCGCTCGTGCCGCGCGGAACCCTCCGTGCCAGGCACGGCTTGCCCAGCGTGATCCTCGTCCGCGGACTGGCGGCGGCTGCCTTCTTCGGCGCCGAGGTGTATGTGCCGTACCTGCTCGTGGAACGCCATAACTTCTCCGCCACGCTGGCCGGACTTGCCTTGACCGGCGGTTCCCTCGCCTGGGCTGCCGCCTCGGCGATTCAGGGCAGGCTTGGGCCGCGACTGGGGCACCGGCGGGCCATCAGGGTCGGCGCGGTGCTTGTCCTGGGGGCCATCGCCGTTGTGCTCGCAGCCACCGTATTCGGCTGGCCCGCCATGGTCGCCATCGCCGGGTGGGTCTTCGCGGGCGGGGGGATGGGGCTCCTGTATCCGCGCCTGAGCGTCCTGACCCTGGCACTCTCGACGCGGGCCACCGAGGGGTTCAACAGTTCCGCCATGTCGATTGCCGACTCTCTCGGTGCGGCGCTGGTGCTTGCGGCGTCCGGCGTCGTCTTTACCGCGCTGGTTGCCAGCGGAGCGGCCTTCGCCGGCGTTTTTGCCCTCACCGCGGTCATCGCCGCTGGGGCAGTGCTCGTGTCGCCCCGGGTTTCCGCGGCGCAATGACGGGGAAGTAATGACGGGGAAGTTCAGTCCTCGTCGGAGCCGGTGTCTGCAGTGCCGGGCGCAGTCCCCTCGACGGGTGCTCCGTCCGGGCGCCCCCCGAGCCTCAGCCCGTAGATCCCCGCGGGCCTGTGGTTCCCGGGCCGGGCATACCCGATGTGGTGGATGACGGTATTGCGCGGCTGGTCGTCGCTACTCATGAGGGCCCTTCCCGTGATTGGTTCCATAAGTGCTTCGGAGCCGGTCCCGCGGCGGATGACACAGAGGCGCCGTGGTCCGGTCAGTGTTGGGCCAGCCGGTTCGCCCGCAACACTGCATCAGTCAGGATGGCCGCTTCGCCGGCGGGGCCGGTAACGCTGCGCTGCCGGGCCGCGGCGACGTCGAGCCGCCACTCCGGTGCCTCAAGGCCGAGCTCACGGACAAGGTCCTCGGCAGTGAAGTAGAGTTCCGGCCCGTGGTGCGCGCCCCACGGCGGCAATCCCGCGGGGTGGTGGCCAACGATGAGCAGGGTCCCGCCGGCCCGCACGGCCGCTGCGGCGAGCCGAAGCGTCTGCTGCCAAGGCGTCAGGGTCGAGTGCAGGAACTGCGCGCTAACGAGGTCGAACTGCCGGTCCGGTACCCAACTGGCCAGGTCCTGCTGGATCCACTCGATGTCCGCGGCCAGATCTGCCGCCCGTGCATGGGCGGCAGCCCGGTCCAGGGCGACGGCGGATACATCCAGGCCCGTGACGGCCCAGCCCCGGGCCGCCAGCCAGATGGCATCCGCACCTTCCCCGCACCCCAGGTCCAGCGCCGCTCCCGGGACCAGGCCCTCAGCCTCGGCGGTCAGCTGCGGGTTGGGCTGTCCGCTCCAGATTTTCGGCTTGCTCAGGTATTTCTCGTCCCACATCCCCGCCGCGGTGACGTTGCCCCCGGCGTTGTCCCCGGCGATATCCCCGGCGTCGCGGGTATGCCGGCCGGAATCGTGCTGGTGCTCTGTCATTGCTGCCTCCAGGTTTTTCAGGACATCATCGCAGTCTCCGGCCGGGGCCGCCACGGGGCAGATACGTGGAAATCACCGGACGGAAATACGGCCGAAACCTTCGTGGTGGAGGCTTAGGGCATCACGATGGCACGGGGGAAGGTACTGATCATGAATGACGTACAACGGGTAGCCCTTTCTTCAGAACTTTCGGTGGGGGAGGAGATTGAAGCCTGGCACCAGGGGCGGCTCTTTCATCGGGGCACTGTTTCCCGGACGATCCCGTCAACGGATTTGTTCTGGATCACGGAGTCCAAGACCGGAACGCGGCGCCTGATCGATCTCGAAGCGCTGGTTGTCCTGCGCCTCCCCAAGACCGCACCGGATAAGGCGGTGTTGCCGCCTGCACGGGATGGGTACGCCCCCGCGCTGCGCATTCCGCTGTTCCAGGAGCCGGGCATGGCCGCCAGATGAGCGCCTGAAACGCCCCGGCGCGGCACCGGGGCGCCCTGATGATAGACTGGGCTAACTTGATGTGCAGTGATGCCCACTATGGTCGTGACAGACCGGCTCCGGATTGACCGGAGCCCCTGCCGGATTCCTTCGGGAGTCCATCCGCAGGGAGTGGGTTTTTTCATGTGAGAGGCACATCCTGCGTCGATGAACGCGTTCTAATTGGTCCCGGCCGCCACTGCCGTGAGGTGTGTGGCAGCCCGGTTGACCACCTGACTTTTCTTCGGCGAACCCCTGGGCCAACCGGCACGGGGGCCGATATCCGCACGGATACCGCCTGAAAGACCTTGAAACACATGACTACATTTGCTGCCCTCGGCACGCCCAAGGCCCTCGCCGACACCCTGACCGCCCAGGGGATCGAAACCCCGTTCCCCATTCAGGTCAAGACCCTCCCGGACACCCTCGCCGGCCGCGACGTCCTGGGCCGCGGCCGCACCGGCTCCGGCAAGACCATTGCCTTCGCCATCCCGCTCGTCGCCCGCCTCGCCGAGCGCGAAGCCAAGCACTTCCGCAAGCCCGGCCGGCCGATGGGCCTGGTCCTCGCACCGACCCGCGAACTGGCCACCCAGATCAACGCGACCATCGAACCGATGGCCAAGGCCATGGGCCTGACCACCACCGTGATCTACGGCGGCATCTCCCAGGCCCGCCAGGAAAAGGCCCTCCGCGCCGGCGTCGACATCGTCATCGCCTGCCCCGGCCGCCTGGAGGACCTGATCCGCCAGCGCATCCTGACCCTCGAAGCCGTCGAGATCACCGTCCTGGACGAGGCCGACCACATGGCCGACCTCGGCTTCCTCCCGGTCGTCAAGAAGCTCATGGACATGACGCCTACACAGGGTCAGCGCCTGCTGTTCTCCGCCACCCTGGACAACGGTGTGGACAAGATCGTTCAGCGCTACCTGTCCAACCCGCTCACCCACTCCGTGGATGACCCGCAGGCCGCGGTGACCACCATGGAGCACCACGTGCTCGTCGTCAACGACCAGACCGTCAAGAAGCAGCTGATCGTCGAACTCGCCTCCGGCGCCGGGCGCCGGGTGCTCTTCATGCGCACCAAGCACCACGCCCGCAAGCTCGCCAAGACGCTGACCGACGCCGGCATCCCCGCCGTCGACCTGCACGGCAACCTTTCCCAGAACGCCCGCGACCGGAACCTGGCCGAGTTCTCCTCCGGCGAAGTCCGGGTCCTGGTGGCCACTGACGTCGCCGCCCGCGGCGTCCACGTCGACGACGTCGAACTGGTCATCCACGTGGATCCGCCCACGGAGCACAAGGCCTACCTGCACCGCTCAGGCCGCACCGCCCGCGCCGGCTCGGATGGCACCGTCGTGACCCTGACGCTGCCCGAGCAGCAGTCGGACGTCAAGAAGCTCATGAAGGCGGCCGGCGTCGAGGTCAACTTCGAACGCGTCTCCGCCAACTCACCGCTCGTCGCGGAACTCGTAGGCGAGATGGCCGACAAGATCGATCCGCGCACCCGCGCCGCACTGCTGGCAGCCAAGGCCGCCCAAAACGGCGGTGGCACCTCCACGGGCGCCAACGCTGAACGCAAGCGCGCCCGCCGCACCACCCAGGCGGCACCCACCGCGGGTGGCCGTGGTGGCCGCGGCGGACGCGGACGCGTCTCTGCTGAGGCTCCCCGGACCGATCTTCCGCGCGCCGAACGCCGCGCCGTGGCCTACGAAGGCCAGGCTGCTGCCCGCAACGCCGCCGAGCGTGTCACCGAGCGGAACGAGGACCGGATGGAGGCTGAGCGCGCCGAGCGCCGCAGCGTCCGCGCCCGCTCGACTTCCTACGGCGCACACCGGAACGACGTTCCGGCTGCCGGTGGCCGCGCCGCCGCG
>JBFGBS010000157.1:0-5711 GCA_041567475.1 Arthrobacter sp. | reverse complement strand
GCCCGGTGAAATTGGCGAGCCGGACCTCGAATCCGGGCTTTTTACCCTCGGCCGGTCCGGCGGACTCGACCGGCGGGTTGCCTGCTCCTGTCACGGGCCTGCCTAGGGCGCGCCGCCGCGCGAAATGAGCTCTTTGGCAAGATTGCGGTAGGCGTCGGCTCCGGCGTGGTTGCCGGCGTACGCGGTGATGGGCTCGGCCGCTACCGTGGCGTCGGCGAATTTGATGGAGCGCTTGATGACAGTTTCAAAGACCGTGTCGCCGAAGGCCTCCACGAGGCGGGCAATCACCTCGCGGCCATGCAGGGTGCGGGCGTCGTACATCGTGGCAAGCACGCCGTCGACCTGGAGCCGGGGGTTCAGGCGGTCCTGGACCTTGTCAATGGTCTCCACCAGCAGCGCCACCGCGCGCAGGGCGAAGAACTCGCAGATCAGCGGGATGATGACGCCGTGGGCTGCGGTCAGGGCGTTTACCGTCAGGAGGCCGAGCGAGGGCTGGCAGTCGATCAGGACAACGTCGTAGTCGTCCTCGACCTTTTTCAGGGCCCGGTCCAGGACCTGTTCCCGGGCCACCTCGTTGACGAGCTGGACTTCGGCGGCGGAAAGGTCGATATTGGCCGGCAGCAGGTCAACACCCTCGACGCCGGTTTTCTGAATGGCATCCCGGATGTCTACCTTGCGGTCCATGAGGACGTTGTAGACCGTGAGATCCAGTTCGTGGGGGTTCGTGCCCAGCCCGGCCGAGAGGGCGCCCTGCGGGTCGAAGTCGACCACGAGGACGCGGCGGCCGAACTCTGCCAGCGCGGCGGCGAGGTTGATGGTGGACGTGGTCTTCCCGACCCCGCCCTTCTGGTTGACCATCGCGATGACCCGCGCGGGACCATGCGATGACAGCGGTGCAGGTTCCGGGAAGTCGCGCTGGGGGCGCCCCGTGGGGCCCATGACCGGCTCTTCCAGATCGAGGCCGGTGCCTTCCAGAGTTGCTGAACCCTGTTCGCTGCTCACGTATCTATCCACACTTTCGATGACGATGATGTCCTGCCGCTGGAGTCCCAGCGCCGATCCTGTTCCTCACCAAGGTTACAGCGCCGCCGACGGTATTCTGCGAACCTTGACAACCGCCGCACCGCAAGCCTTGACCTTCCAGTACAAGTCTAAGGATGGTGTTTAGGGGCGCTGGCGGACCCTTGAACTTTGCCTCCGCCCGGCCAGGCCGGATACCGGATGGCACGGCAATGCCCGGGAGCGGGGCTCCCGGGCATTGCCGGCGATGTTGGCGGGCGTCCCAGCCGCCGTGGCGGCGTCCGGGGACGGTTTCCTAGGCGTGGACCGGGACCCGTTCCGGCTGCGGTTCGGGAGCACGCTCGGGAGCGGCCGGGCCCGCGTGGCCGGCGATCATGGTCTGTTCGTCGAACGGTGCGGCACCGGACAGCACGCGCTCGACCCGGTCGCCGTCGATCTCCTTGACCCAGGTGCCGATCATCACGGTGGCGACGGCGTTGCCGGTGAAGTTCGTCAGCGCACGCGCCTCGGACATGAACCGGTCAATGCCCACGATGATGCCGACGCCGCCGAGCAGTTCTGGCTTGTGGGCCTGGAGGCCTGCGGCGAGGGTGGCCAGGCCCGCGCCGGTGACACCGGCAGCGCCCTTGGAGGCGATGATCATGAAGATCAGCAGCGAGACCTGCGCGCCCAGATCCAGCGGGGTGCCCATCGCGTTGGCGACGAAGAGTGAGGCCATGGTCAGGTAGATGGCGGTGCCGTCGAGGTTGAAGGAGTACCCGGTGGGGACGGTGACGCCCACAACGGGCTTGGACACGCCGAGGTGTTCCATCTTGGCGATGAGCCGCGGCAGGGCCGCTTCGGAGGAGGAGGTGGAGAAGATGAGGAGGTATTCCCGGCCAAGGTATTTCATCAGACGGAAGATGTTGACACCGGAGACAATCTTGAGCAGGCCGCCCAGGATGACCACGATGAACACGGCGCAGGTGATGTAGAAGGCGATCATCAGCGTGGCCATGCTGACGATGGCCTGCACACCGGTGGCACCGACGACGGCGGCGATCGCGCCGAAGGCACCGACGGGTGCAACCCACATGATCATGATCAGGATGCGGAACACGAGCACCTGGGCGTGGCTGATCGCGTTGAGGATGGGTGCGCCCTGGGCGCCCATCCGCTGCAGGGCGAAGCCGACGAGGATCGCGGCAAAGAGCGTCGGCAGGACGGGGATGTCGGACGGGATGATGCCCAGCAGGAACGCAACCGTGCTGTCCGTGGCGGCCTTCTTGCTCGGATCATACGGGGCGAGCTTGAGTCCTTCGCCGGGGTGGATCAGGTTCCCGACGACGAGGCCGATGGCGAGGGCGAACGTGGACATCAGCAGGAAGTAGCCCAGGGCGAGGCCGCCGACCTTGCCGACCGTAGCCGCCTTGGCAATAGAGCCGATGCCCAGGACGATCGTGCAGAAGATAATCGGGGCGATCATCATTTTGATCAGCTTGATGAACCCGTCGCCCAGCGGCTTGAGGGATTTGCCGACCTCCGGAAACAGCAAGCCGATGACGGCGCCGAGAATGACGGCGGCGATAACGGCGATGTAGAGATAGTGGGACTTGTCGATTCCCCTGCGCTTCTTGACCGGCGCCGCGGCCGGGGCCGCTGACTCTCGACGTTGAGAGGCCATGGTGTTCTCCTTGGTTAGGCTTGACGGTGACGCGGCATACTCTGCGGGCCCCGGCACGTCCGTTGATGTGCGTAAGCCCATCATTGACGAGGGGGTGACGCGCATCACCGTTGCGTTCATATTGGTCATGGAAGGTGTGGATGATCCACCGCTGGAGCATCGCCCGCAGGCTCTTTGTTGCCCATCTGCTGTTTGTGCTGGCGCTGACGGCCGTCGTCGGGACAGCAACGTTCGTGGACGCGCGCGATCATGCCTACGATGAGGCCGCCCGCCGGATGGGTGTCATCGCCGTTACGGTGGCTGACACCCCCTTTGTCCTGGAGTCGGCGAGCGCGGCAGATCCGTCCGACGTGCTGCAGCCGTTCGCCCTGCGGGTCATGCAGGATACGGAGGCGGACTTCCTCACGATCATGGCCCCGGACCGCACCCGCTGGACCCATCCCCGGGTTGAGGAACTGGGCAGGCCGTATATCGGCTCCATCGAGGCCGCCCTGGACGGCCGGGTCTTCACGGAGGTTGTGGTCGGCACCCTGGGGCCCTCGGTCCGCACCATTGCGCCGGTCAAGGATGCCGACGGGACCGTGCGCGCCCTCGTGGCGGCCGGGGTGACGGTCCGGAGCGTGGACGTCGCAGTCCTCGGCCGGCTGCCGGCCTTGCTGGCCATCGGCCTATCCCTCTTGGCGGGCGGATCGGCGGCGTCCTGGTTCCTTGGCCGGTACCTGCGCCGGGTGACGCGCGGCTGGGGGCCCGAACAGCTGTCCCAGCTCTTCGCCTATTACGAATCCGTGCTGCACTCCGTTCGTGAAGGGGTGATCCTGATCGATGTGAAGGGCGACGTGGTCATGTACAACGATCAGGCCGCGGAGCTACTGGGGCTCGCCAAGCGCTCCGCGGCCAGCGCGTCCGCCGGCCGTGACTCCCCCGGCAGTGAGTCTCCCGGCAACGGGGACGGCAGCCCTGCGGCCGCCGGGCATCAGCCGGCGCCGGCGCTGGCCGACCTGCCGCTGGCACCGAGCCTCCGGGAACTCTTCGAGTCCGGGCGGACCGCCCACGACGAAATCCACCTGACCGGTTCCCGGGTCCTGGTGGTGAACCAGGGTCCGGCGTTGGACCCCGGGGCCACCCCGGCCCGCCAGCGCACCCCGGTCTATGGGACGGTGGCGACCATCCGGGACCGGACCGAGATCGAATCGCTGGGCAGCGAGCTGGAGACCATGCGTACTCTTTCCGATGCCCTCCGCGCCCAGACCCATGAGCACGCCAACCGGCTCCACACCATCGTGTCGCTGATGGAACTTGGCCGCGCCTCCGAGGCCTTGGACTTTGCGACCAAGGACCTTGAACTCAGCCAGCGGCTGACGGATGACCTCGTGGGCTCCATCGAGGAGCCCGTGCTGGGCGCGCTGATCATGGGCAAGGCCGCCGAGGCGAACGAACGCGGCGTCGAACTGAGCCTCAGCACCGGCGGTTCCACGGCTGTGACGGGGTTGGCCGTGCAGGATCTGGTGGCCATCCTCGGGAATCTCCTGGATAACGCGATCGACGCCGCCGCCGAAGCACCTGCGCCCAGGCTCGTCGACCTATCCGTCCGGAGAACCGGTGCGGGCCTGGAGATCATGGTCGAAGACAGCGGCCCCGGGATCGATCCGGAGGCGGTGGAGGATGTCTTCCGGCACGGATTCAGCACCAAGGAGCCGGGTCCGTTCGGGCGGGGCCTGGGGCTGGCCCTGGTGCGGCAGGCTGTCCAGCGGCTGGGCGGGACCATGAGGATCGCCAGCCCCGCCGGAGCGCTGTTCCACGTCACACTGCCGGTTAGAACCGAGGGAGAGTCATGAGCGATATCCGGGTCCTCGTCGTGGAAGACGAGCCTATTGCCCAGGCGGCGCACGCGGCCTACATCGGCCGGCTCGACGGTTTCGCGCTGGTCGGGTCTGCGCCCGACGGGCAGTCCGCCCTGCGCCTCTTGACCGAATTCGCGGCGGCCGGGAGCCCGGTGGAGCTGGTCCTGCTGGATATGAACCTCCCGGACCTGCACGGGCTCGACATCGCCCGGCGGATGCGATCGGCAGGCCTCTACGCCGATATCATCGCCATCACCGCGGTGCGGGAACTGACTATTGTCCGCAGCGCCGTGGCGACCGGCGTCGTCCAGTACCTGATCAAACCGTTCACGTTCGCGACGTTCGCGGACAAACTGGCCAGCTACCGGCTGTTCCGGGAGCAGCTCGCCTCCTCCGGGGCCGGGGCGGCCGGGGCGGGAGCTTCCCAAAGCGAGGTTGACCAGGCCTTTGCGAGCCTGCGCGCCCCCTCGGAACTTCCCTTGCCGAAGGGCCTGGCAGTGTCCACCCTGGAATCGGTCCAGGACTTCATCCGGGGCCAGGCCGGAGCGGTGTCCGCCAGCGAGGTCATGGCTGCACTGGGCATGTCCCGTGTGACGGCGCGGCGCTACCTTGAGTACCTCGCCGACGCGGGCACGGTGTCCCGGGCAGCGCGCTACGGAACGCCGGGCCGGCCGGAGAATGAATACCGCTGGAGCCGGCGGCCGAGCCAGGCCTGACTGCGACGTCCCGGCCCCGCCCGGCCGCCCGAATCGACGGTTGCGTGCGCACTCGACGTCGCGGCCCCGCCCGGCCGCCCGAATCGACGGCTACGTGCGCACTCGACGTCGCGGGGCGTCGAACATGGCCCGCAGCGTCGAATCGGCGAGGGCAGGGCGGCCGTTGTGCGCCCGCCTACTCCCCCGGCGCGGGCCGCAGCACCCCGACGAGCCGGTCTATGACGCCGGCGTCCTCGATCGTGGACGGCACCGTGTAGTCTTCCCCGTCGGCGATCTGGCGCATGGTCTTGCGCAGGATCTTCCCCGACCGCGTCTTGGGCAGGGCCTCGACGACGGTGACGTTCTTGAAGTCCGCGACCGCGCCGATGTCCCGCCGGACCATGGCGATAAGCTCCCGGGCCAGATCCTCTCCCGTCACCCCGACGCCGGATTTGAGCACCACGAAGCCGCTCGGGCGTTGGCCTTTCAATG
>JBFGBS010000156.1:0-5712 GCA_041567475.1 Arthrobacter sp. | reverse complement strand
TGCACCGCGGCAAGAATGCCGGCAATACCTGCGGCAGAGAAGCCACCGGCACCGTCCTGGCCCTGCCTCCCCCCGGCGGCCCCGCCCTGGGCAGCACCCTGACCGCCCTGGCCGGCCTGGCCCGCCCCCGGGCCCATGCCCTGAGCGCCCTGGGCGAACCCGCCCGCTGCAGTGGCGCCGTCGGCCGCGGCCGGGTTCGAGGTGAGGGCAATGGCGCCGGCACCCGCCCCGACTGCCAGGACAACCGCGGCCGCAGCGACGGTGAGGCCACGCTTCCGGGTCCAGGAGGCGGCTGCCGGCGTGCGGGGATTTGATGTTCCCGGCGCCCCCCAGCCGGCCGCGGGCTGCTGCGCGGTCCCGCCATATACCGACCCGGGCGCCGCCTGCGCGGCGTTGTCCGGGTCAGCCGGCGACTGCGGGGACGCCGCTTCGGCCGGCCGGTTTCCTTCGGGCGTGTTCGCGGGGACGGGTCCGGGCTGCTGACCACTCATGGGTGTTCTCCTTCTCGAGCTGAAATTCGGTGTCCCATCCAGAGTGCTGAGAGATCCTGTGCCGGGGCTGTGCGACGCACCAACCCCGGCTGTGACCCTCTGCGGGCCTCGCCGGCACCCCGATCCGACCGATCCGAGCCCCCCGGACAGCCGCCCGGCTCGTTAGGCTGGGATTCACAGCCGCCGCACAGGATCCATATAGCCGAACCAAACCGGCAGGACGGAGAGTTGTCCCATGGTCACCTCGCATTCCACCACCAACAACCTGCCCCAGCTAACGCACCCGGACGGATCGCCCATCCGTGCACTGGTGGTGGATGACGAACCGAGCCTCTCGGAACTCATGAGCATGGGCCTGCGCATGGCCGGCTGGTCTGTAGCGGTCGCCGCCGACGGCCCGGAAGCGGTCAGGCTCGCCAAGGAGTTCCGCCCTGACGTCCTGGTATTGGACGTCATGCTGCCCGGGTTCGACGGCGTCGAACTCCTGGGCAGGATCCGCGCCTTTGCACCCGAGGTGCCCGCCCTGTTCCTGACCGCGAAGGACAATGTCCAGGACAGGATCACCGGCCTCGCCGCCGGCGGAGACGACTACGTCACCAAACCCTTCAGCATTGAGGAAGTCCTGCTGCGGCTGCACCGGCTCGTCCAGCGCTCCGGCGTGGCGGCAATGGACACGGCGGAGCTCGTCGTCGGCGACCTGGTGCTGAACGTCGACACCCGCGAAGTCACGCGCTCGGGTGCCGAAATAAACCTCACCGCTACGCAGTTCGAACTGCTGCGCTACCTTATGGAGAACCCCAAGCGCGTCGTCAGCAAGGCCCAGATCCTCGACCAGGTGTGGGACTACGATTTCGGCGGCCAGGCCAACATCGTTGAACTCTATATTTCCTACCTCCGCAAGAAGATCGATGCCAACTACCCGCCCATGATCCATACCGTGCGCGGCGCCGGCTACGTTCTCAAACCGGCGGAGTAGTCTGTGTCAACGCTCTCCGGAGAGGTCCGCAGACAGGCCCGCGACTGGCGCAACCCCTCCACCTGGCACCTGCGCACCCGCCTGGTCCTTGTCGCCATGGCATTGCTCGTGGCCATCAGCGGCGCCATCGGACTGTTCAGCTACGCCTCGATGGATTCCTTCCTGACCCGCCAGCTCGACGAACGCCTCTCCCAGGCCGCCAGGATTTCCAGCGCAGCCGGCCGTCCGGTGACCGGCAACCCTGGTGGCAGGCCGGACCCGCTGGATGCCCGCGGCCAAGGCATCGGGACCTTGAGCGCCCGCATCAGCGGCGGCACCGTCAGCGGCGCAGGATTCCTGGACAACGACGCCTCGCGGGCCTCGCTCTCTCCCGAGGACGACCAGATCCTGCTCGACCTCCGCCCGAACGCGGCCCCGGTCGACCGGACCCTGTCCACCGGGGACTACCGGCTCGTAGCCGTAGCGACGGCCGACGGGGACACCATCGTCACGGGCCTTCCCCTGGCCGCCAAGCAAAACACCCTCGCCTCGCTGGTCTGGACCATGGTGGTGGTTTCCTCGGGCGGACTACTGGTGATCGGGCTCGTCGGAACCGCCATGATCCGCCGGACCATGAAGCCGCTGGAACAACTCTCCGAGGTCGCCACGAAGGTCTCGCAGCTGCCGCTCGACGCCGGCGAGGTGGCATTGGCCGTGCGGGTTCCGCCGGCAGCCGCCCATCCCGGCACCGAAGTCGGCAGCGTCGGCTACGCCCTGAACAAAATGCTCGACAACGTCTCCAACGCCCTCGAATCCCGGCAGCAGAGCGAAATGAAAGTCCGACAATTCGTGGCCGACGCGTCCCACGAACTGCGCACGCCCCTCACCGCGATCCGCGGCTACACGGAGCTCATGCGGATGACCGAGCACTTCACCCCGGACGGCGAGAAATCCCTGGCCCGCGTGCAGAGCCAGTCCGAACGGATGACCACGCTCGTGGAGGACCTGCTGATGCTGGCACGGCTGGATGAGGGCCAGCCCATCAAAGTCAGCGACGTCGATCTCACCCAATTGGTCATCGAAACGGTCAGCGATGCCAAGGTCATGGCCCCGGACCATACGTGGCAGCTCGAGCTGCCGCCCGAACCGGTCGTGGTCCGCGGCGATGCCACGCAGCTTCACCAGGTGCTGGCCAATCTGCTCTCCAACGCCCGGAAACACACCCCCCGCGGGACCACGGTCGTCGCAGGAGTGATGCGGTCGGCCAGCGGCAGTGCCGTCCTGACCGTGACGGACAACGGCGGCGGTATCGCTCCCGAGTTCGTTGACCAGGTCTTTGCCCGCTTCGCACGCGCGGACGCCGCCCGGAAGAATCCGGTGGCCGGTGCCGCGTCGGGTCAGGCGACGGACCCCGAGGCCCCCACCGCGGAGGGCACGAGTGGCCTGGGGCTCTCCATCGTGCAGTCGATCGTGCAGGCACACGGAGGCACCGTCGAGGTTTCCTCCCGGCCGGGTCGGACCGAGTTCGCCGTGCGCCTGCCCGCGGTGTCCTGACCGTGACCCAGCACCAGGGGCTCCGTTATCAAAATGTGACTTAAGCCGTGGGGTCCTGTACCGTTTTTACTGTGCGGCCGCCAATAGCCCCGCATATCCGGACTGACGCCAAGCTCTGCCGCTTCCGGATTCCGCTGGACCAGGCAGAGGCGGGGGAACCCAGAGTTCCCGGGCACGCTGCAATAGCGCCCTTGGGGTGAAGCCGACACGTGATGTTCCGTGCGGCCGGATGACCTCATCCGAACCCGACAGCTAACTCCGCCGGTGTTGAGAGGCGATCATGACTGAATCCACGGTAAAATCGCGCCCTGAAAGCGCCGAAACTGAAACCCTGCCCAAGGACCCGCACGGCAACGCCGAGCGCCCCTCCAGACCCAAGCTGTCACGTTTTGCCGCCGGAATAGGGGCCACGGGCCGCCGCACGGCCCTTGCCGTGACCGCCTGTGCGGTCCTGGTGGGGGTCGGCGCCGCGGGACAGGCCACGGGCACGGACCTGCCGAGTGTGAGCCCCGCAAGCCTGCAGTCCCACGTCACCAGCGCCAACCCGCTGGCGAACCTGGAGTTCGAGCCGGCGCGGGTCACCGAGCCGGTAGACCCCGCCCCGGACGAGATCCCCCCGTCGCTTTACAAATCAGCCGACTCCGGCGACGAAGCGTCCGACGGGTCCGGAACGCCGGAGGCCGCGGCAGATACCGCCGCTCCCGCCGAAGCCCCGGCCGCTCCGGCTCCCGCTGAAGTCCCGGCGGCTCCGGAGCCTGCCCCCGCGCCGGAACCCGTACCCGCCCCCGAACCTGTGGCCGTCAACGACCCCGCCGGAGCACAGGCCTACGCCGCCGCCCAGCTCGGCAGCCACGGCTGGGATGCAAGCCAGATGCCGTGCCTCCAGACGCTCTGGACCAAGGAATCCGACTGGGAGACGACGGCGACGAACCCCAGCAGCGGCGCCTACGGGATCGTCCAGTCGCTGCCCGCCGAGAAGATGGCGAGCGCCGGCCCCGACTACCGCACGAACTTCCGGACCCAGATCAACTGGGGCCTGACATACATCAAACAGCGTTACGGTTCCCCCTGCGGCGCGTTGAACTTCCACTACGCAAACAACTGGTACTAAACAGGCACCCGGACCCATACAAAAGCAGGCCCCGAACCGCACGGTTCGGGGCCTGCTTTTCCATGCACAGGGTGCGCACAGCTTGGCCCTAAGCCGGGTATATGTGCCGGCGGCACTGTTGAATCATGACATTCACAGACCAGGCCACAGGAACACTGCCGCAGCCCGTCCTGGCGCCCGCCGGGCCGGCTGCCGGAACCGCCCACGACGCTGCCCGTTTCGAGCCGGCCCCCGGCGGCAAGCGCTCCCCCATCGATACCCGCACCACGGCGCCGGTCCTCGATGTGACCATTCCCGTTTACAACGAAGAGCGGGATCTGGAGGCCTGCCTGCGCCGGCTGCACGCCTACCTGATGGGCGCTTTTCCGCACCCTTTCCGGATCACGGTGGCCGATAACGCCAGCACGGACGGCACCCTTGAGGTCGCCGAACGCGTAGCCCGGGAACTCCGGGAGGTCGCCGTGGTCCATCTGGCCGAAAAGGGCCGCGGCAACGCCCTGCGCAAGGTCTGGCTTGCCTCGCCGTCCCCGGTCCTGGCCTACATGGACGTGGACCTCTCCACTGACCTGGCCGCCCTGGGCCCGCTGCTGGCGCCGCTCATTTCCGGGCACTCGGACCTCGCGATCGGGACCCGCCTCACCCGCAACTCCCGGGTCGTCCGGGGCCCCAAGCGGGAGTTCATTTCCCGCAGCTACAACTTCCTGCTCCAGTCCCTCATGGGCGCGCACTTCAGCGACGCCCAATGCGGCTTCAAGGCCATCCGGGCAGACGTCGCCCGCCAACTGCTCCCGCACACGCTCGATAACGCCTGGTTCTTCGATACCGAGCTGCTGGTCCTGGCCGAAAAGTGCGGGCTGCGCGTCCACGAAGTTCCGGTGGACTGGACCGACGATCCCAACTCCAGCGTCGACATCGTCCAGACCGCTCTGGCCGACCTGCGCGGCATGGCCCGGCTGAGCCGGGACCTTGTCTCCGGCCGCATCCCCGTCGATGAACTCCGCGCCGCCCTCGCCCGGGGCCCGCTGCCGGCGGCCTCCCGGCCCCAGGAACAAAGCCCCGGCGGAAGCCTCTTCGGTCAGCTGGTCCGCTTCGGCAGCATCGGGATCGCCTCCACCGTGGCGTACCTGGGGATTTTCCTCCTGTGCCGCGGCCTGATGGACCCGCTGCTGGCCAACTTCCTGGCCCTGCTCATCACGGCGGTCGCCAATACCGCGGCCAACCGGCGCTTCACCTTCGGCATCCAGGGCCGCTCGTATGCGGCACGCCATCACTTCGAGGGCCTGTTGGTCTTCGGCATCGGGCTCGCGCTGACCTCCGGCGCCCTCGCCGTCCTGCATGGTTTGTCCACCACGCCGGCCCCCTGGGTTGAGATCGCCACCGTCACCGCGGCCAACCTGGCCGCTACCGCCGTCAAGTTCCTGCTGTTCCGGCACGTGGTCTTCGTCCCGCGGGGCGGCCAGGCGTCGAACACCCCCGTCACAGCACCTTCCGAGACAGAAACGGCCAAGTAAATGACCGCGACCATCAATTCCACAGCCCGCGTCCCGTCCGGCCCCCCAGGACTTACGCCTGAACCGCACTCCCCGGCGCGTCATGCGGCG
>JBFGBS010000155.1:0-5755 GCA_041567475.1 Arthrobacter sp. | reverse complement strand
TCGCCGAGAATCGGCTCGTACTGGGTGTTTTGCGGGAGCAGCCAGGTGTGGCCGTCGCGTTGACGGAAGGTCTTGACGGTCGCCTCGTCATCGAGCAGTGCCGCCACGATATCCCCGTTCACCGCGTCGTTCTGCCGGCGGACCACAACCCAGTCGCCGTCGCAGATCGCTGCGTCAATCATCGAATCCCCGGCGATCCGGAGCATAAACAGTTCGCCGTGGCCTACGAGCTGGCGCGGCAGCGGCATAACGTCCTCGACCACCTGCTCGGCCAGGATAGGGCCACCGGCGGCGATCCGCCCGACGAACGGCACCATTGCCGTATCCGTTGCGCTGGCCAGTTCCGAAACTGACAGTCCGCCGACGGCGCGCAGGCCACGCGGATTTTCCACGCCGGGGATTACGCTGTTTCCCTCATCCAAGGTCAGCGGCATCAGCACTTCCATCGCCCGCGGGCGCTTGGGATCACGGCGCAGATAGCCCAGCTTTTCCAGCTGCGACAGCTGGTGGGTGACGCTGGAGAGACTGGCAAGCCCGACGGTGTCGCCGATCTCGCGCATGGAGGGCGGGTAGCCGTTATCCGTGACGGAGCGCTGGATGGTCTCCAAAATCTTCTTCTGCCGGACGGTCAGGCTCTTCGGGGCCCGGGCGGGCCGCGGACCCCGCGGGGTGGCCTTGCCGCCGGTGGCTTGTGCTGCCATGTTCGCCAATGCCTTTCCATTCCACCCGGCTGCCGTCGCAATTGCCGGGAACGTCCGGCCTGAATGTCAGACCCTGCTGATCAACTGCAGAAGTGGTTGTTCTGTTCTTCAAACGTAGGCCAGCCACGCGGTATTTTCAAACATTTGTTCTAGCGAGTCTCGACAACGTTCGTTAGTAAGTGCTAGAAAAGAACAAGCAAAGTTCGAATATGTGTTCGAGTTTCGCGGGTGGAGTGTTCGCCCAAGATTCGAGTCTATGTTCGAAGTCAGGCCGGTTGGCGGCAAGTAAGCGGAGGACGCCGAGCGGCACAGATGTGTTTCAGGAGGACTTAGGTCATGTCAGCAACAAGCACTTTTCAGGACCCGCACACCCGTAGCCAGGGTGGCCAGGCCGCAACCGACTGCGCCGGCGGGCGGCGTCACGGCTCTGCCGGGGGCCACTTGAGGCTTGTGCCGGACGACGCGCCCCACGCCCGGCCCGCCGACAGGCCCGCCCCGATGCACACGCGGCCCGCCGACAGGCCGGCCCCGCTGCGGCTGACGCGGCGCGGCCGACTTGTGGTGTTCGGCATGCCGCTGGTTCTGCTGGCCGCGCTCGTCCTGTCCCTCGGGGGCTTCTTCAACGCCCCCGCCAAAGCGGCGGATTCGGCATCCGAACTTGTTGCGACCCCGACCGTGACCGTGACTGTCCAGCCTGGCGACTCCCTGTGGGCTATCGCCGGCGCCGTGTCTCCGGAGCGGGACCCCCGCGATGTGGTTGCCGATATCGTCCAGCTCAACAACCTCGACGCCGGGCGGGTCATGCCCGGCCAGCAGCTCTTTGTACCGACCAGCTAGGGCGGGAAACGCGGCTCTCGGCGCCGACCAGCCTGGATAGGAACGGTGGCTCGATGCGTCACAGTTTCAGGGCCGACCCGGTGTCACTTAAACTAGTGCAGTGACTGACCAGTTAGAGCGCCTCAACCGACTGCCCCTCCGGACCAACCTCCGTGGTCTGCGCCCGTACGGAGCGCCCCAGCTGGACGTCCCCATCCTGCTGAACGTCAACGAAAACACCCACGGCGTCCCGGCCGACGTCCGGGCGGCCATCACGGAAGCTGTGTCCGCCGCGGCCATGGGGCTCAACCGTTACCCGGACCGGGAATTCACGGAACTGCGCGAAGCGCTGGCCGAATACCTCGGCCACGGGCTGGATGCCGACAATATCTGGGCGGCCAACGGATCAAACGAGGTCCTCCAGCAGATCCTCCAGGCGTTCGGCGGCCCGGGCCGGACGGCGCTCGGATTCCCTCCCACTTACTCCATGTACCCGCTGCTGGCCGCCGGCACGGACACGGAGTACCTCATTGGCCTGCGGGCGGATGACTACGGCCTCAGCGCGGAGTCAGCGGCACGCCAGGTCCGCGAACTGCAGCCGAGCGTGGTGTTCCTCTGCTCCCCGAACAACCCCACCGGAACCGGACTGGGGCTGGACGTGGTGGAGGCCGTCTACGAGGCCGGCGACGCAAGCCAGACGATCGTGATTGTCGATGAGGCGTACCATGAGTTCGCCCACGACGGCACGCCGAGCGCGCTGACGCTCCTGCCGGGCCGTGAACGGCTGATCGTTTCGCGGACCATGAGCAAGGCTTTTGCCCTCGCCGGAGCGCGGCTGGGGTACATGGCGGCCGCACCCGAGGTCACTGACGCCCTGCGCCTGGTCCGCCTGCCCTACCACCTCTCCGCTGTCACGCAGGCGACGGCCCTGGCCGCCCTGCGGCACCGCGAGGCGTTGATGGCCGACGTCGAAGACATCAAACGCCAGCGGGACCGGATTGTCGCCGAGCTCCAGCGGATGGGCCTGAAGCCTGCCGCCTCGGACTCCAACTACGTGTTCTTCGGCGGTCTCGAGAACCCGCACCAGGTCTGGCAGGGTCTGCTGGACGCCGGCGTGCTGATCCGCGACGTCGGCATCCCGGGCCACCTGCGCGTGACCGCTGGCACTGAGACGGAAACCACAGCCTTCCTTGAGGCGCTCGAACACATCCTGACCAGCCAGGCGACTCTGCGCGCCTAGACTTAACCTGGTGCGGCGGCCGCGTTGGGCCACCGGCACTACGCCTTCAGCCAAAGCCAAAGGACACATTGAGATGAGCATCACCGGAACAACCGTTGTCGAGGCCCGGACGGCACGCATGGAACGGACCACGAGCGAGTCGTCCGTGCTGGTCGAGATCAACCTCGATGGCACGGGGACCTCCGACATCAGCACCTCGGTTCCGTTCTACGACCACATGCTGACCGCGCTCTGCAAGCACTCCCTGATCGATATGACGGTCAAGGCAACCGGCGACACGCACATCGACGTCCACCACACCGTGGAGGACGTCGCCATCACGTTCGGCGAGGTCCTGAAGACCGCCCTCGGGAACAAGGCCGGTATCCGCCGCTTCGGCGAGGCCACCGTTCCCCTGGACGAGGCCCTCGCCCACGCCGTGGTGGATGTCTCCGGCCGGCCGTACCTGGTCCACGCGGGAGAGCCTGCGGGTCAGGAGTACCACCTGATCGGCGGTCACTTCACGGGTTCCCTGACCCGGCACGTCTTTGAAGCCATCACGCTGCACGCCGGAATCTGCCTGCACATGAATGTCACCGCCGGACGCGATCCGCACCACATTGTGGAGGCGCAGTTCAAAGCGTTCGCCCGCGCGCTGCGCGCAGCCGTCGAACCCGATCCGCGTGTTGAAGGAATCCCGTCCACCAAGGGCGCCCTGTGACCGGCCCGGAGCTCCGCGACGGGGCCATCATCGATCCAGCCGCAGGCGCCAAGCCGGTTTCGCCCGAAGGCAAGCCCACCGTCACGGTGCTCGACTACGGCTCCGGCAATGTCCGCTCGGCCGTCCGGGCGCTCGAACGTGCCGGTGCCGAGGTCATCCTTAGCTCCAAGCCGGAGGACGTCCTCAATGCGGACGGCCTGCTGGTGCCTGGCGTCGGTGCCTTCGAGACCGTGATGCGTGAACTCAAGGCCGTCGATGCTGTCCGCATGATCGGCCGCCGCGTGGCCGGCGGACGGCCCGTGCTGGGAATCTGCGTCGGCCTCCAGGTCCTCTTCGAGGCCGGTGTCGAGCACGGCACCGTCGCCGAAGGCATGGGGGAGTGGCCCGGCAAAGTCGAGCTGCTGCCGGCCGATGTAGTACCGCACATGGGCTGGAACACGGTGGCTGCCCCGGAAGGCTCCACCCTGTTCGCAGGCGTGGAGAACGAACGCTTCTACTTCGTGCACTCCTACGGCGTCCAGCACTGGGATTTTGATGTCATCCAGCCGCGCATGGCGGCACCGCTCGTCACCTGGTCCGAGCACGGCGCACCGTTCATCGCGGCCGTCGAGAACGGGCCGCTGTGTGCCACGCAGTTCCACCCGGAGAAGTCCGGCGACGCCGGTGCCCGCCTGCTGCGCAACTGGGTGGACAGCCTGCGGCCGCGGAAGCCAGCCGCGTAGATGTGGTCCATAGTGCTTATGGGCCTCGCCGGTCTGCTGATCGGCGGAGCTTTGTCCTTCCGGCAGCAGAAAAGCCCGCGCTGGATCCAGATCACCTTCTATGTCCTGGCAGCCATGTCGTTGCTGGCCGCGTACCTCCTAACGCTGCCCGGCACCTGACGCCGCCCGCCTCCTGACGCCGCCCGCGGCCCACGAACCGCCCGCGGCTTCGGGATCCGCCGCACTCCCGACCACCGTCGCACTACCGAAGCTGAGGAACCTCCTGATGACCACTGAAACCCCGCTCCCCGTGTTGGAACTGCTGCCCGCCGTCGACGTCGTGAACGGCCAGGCCGTCCGCCTCGTGCAGGGCGAGGCCGGCAGCGAGACGAGCTACGGCACGCCGCTGGAAGCGGCGCTCAACTGGCAGGAGCAGGGGGCGGAATGGGTCCATCTCGTGGACCTCGACGCCGCATTCGGCCGCGGCTCCAACGCCGAACTGCTGCGCGAAGTAGTGGGTCGGCTGGACATCAAGGTGGAACTCTCCGGCGGCCTGCGCGATGACGAGTCGCTCGAAAAAGCCCTGGACCTCGGCGTCGCCCGGGTCAACCTGGGCACCGCAGCGCTGGAAAACCCCGAGTGGACCAGCCGTGTGATCGACCGCTTCGGTGACCGGATCGCCGTCGGCCTTGATGTCCGCGGCACCACGCTGGCCGGCCGCGGCTGGACCAAGGAAGGCGGGGATCTCTGGGAGGTCCTGGGCCGGCTTGAGGACGCCGGCTGCGCCCGCTACGTCGTCACCGACGTGACCAAGGACGGCACGCTGCAGGGGCCCAACGTGGAACTGCTGCGCCAGATGGTGGAGAAGACCGGCAAGCCCGTCGTGGCCTCCGGCGGCATCTCCAGCCTCGAGGACCTCAAGGTCCTGCGCTCCCTCGTGCCGCTCGGCGTCGAAGGTGCCATCGTGGGCAAAGCCCTCTACAACGGGAACTTCACGCTGCCCGAGGCGCTCGACGTCGCCGGCCGCCGGTAGGGACCAGCCGCCATGGAACAGCAGCCCGCCGACCGCACCGAAGGAGCCGGCGCGGCGGGCGTCGGCCGGCAGTTGCCGGGCCATATCGCCGCGGCACTGGCCGGTGCCGGGGGCGCACACGACTCGGCCGGCCAGCCGTGGGCCGGGCGCAGCCTCGCCGGCGAGGACGCCACGATCCACAACTTCGAGGACGATGATGGCAGCGCCGACGCCGGCTATCTCGCTGCCCTGTCCGCGCTGGCTGCAGGCACCGGGAGCGAATCCGCGGTCGTGGCCTCGCTGGCGACCGCACGGGTGTTTGTGCCGATCATCGCCCGGCTTGCCGAGGAAGGCGACGGCGCCGCCGGGCTCCACTCGGACAAACAGGCCGACATGGCCCTCGTGACACTCAAGGCGCCCGACGGCCGGACAGCCATGCCGGTATTCACCTCCACGGCCGCGCTGCAGGCCTGGCACCCCGAGGCCCGGCCCGTCGCCGTCTACGCCGCGCGCGCCGCGCTGTCCGCGGTCGCCGAAGCGGCAGAACTCCTGGTACTGGATCCCGGCTCGGACGTCACCTTCGTG
>JBFGBS010000154.1:0-5757 GCA_041567475.1 Arthrobacter sp. | reverse complement strand
GGCCAGTGGGGATCGCACTTCACCCTGGGCCGGGCGTTCGCGGCGCTGATCGGCAAGCCCGCCGTGATGAAACTGGCACTCCGGACGGGCATGCCCATTCCTGTGCTCATGCGGTTCGTGGTGCGGCTGCTGGCCAACCTCACAGATCCCGCGGCCAAGGGTTTCGAGGACCGGGTCATCCGGGTCCTCGAAGCGCTCGTTCCGGCCACCTCCAACCAGGCCTTGTCCACGACGGACAGCTCGTCGGCCTCCGGCACCAACCCCGCGGTTTCCGCGACAAGAGTTAGGGTAAAACCGTGACCAACTCCGCAGACCAAAGCTGGACGCACGCCGGACACGGCCAGCCGGGCGCCGAACCCAGCCTCAACACCAGCGCCATCGCCACGGGCCTGCAGCTGCCCGCAGGCTTCGCCGCCATCGCCGGCGACGCCGAACTCGGCCCGGCCATCACCACCAACCTCGCCCGCGTCGAGAAGAAGCTGCGCGAGGCCATCGCCAACTCCGATCCGCTGGCCGATGCCACGTCCCGGCACCTCGTCGAAGCCGGCGGCAAACGCATCCGTCCGCTCCTGACGCTGCTCTGCGCACACCTCGGCGACGCCTCGCTGCCGGCCGTGGTGCAGGCCGCCGTCGTCGTTGAACTGACCCACCTCGCCACGCTGTACCACGACGACGTCATGGATTCCGCGCCCTTCCGCCGCGGCGCACCCACGGCACACGAGGTGTGGGGCAACTCCGTGGCGGTCCTCACCGGGGACCTGATCTTCGCCCGGGCCTCCATCCTGGTCTCGGAGCTGGGCGGCCGCGCACTCGGCATCCAGGCCCGCACCTTCGAGCGGCTGTGCCTTGGCCAGCTGCACGAAACTGTGGGCCCGCGCCCCGACGAAGATCCCGTGGAGCACTACCTGTCCGTCATCGCGGACAAGACCGGCTCGCTCGTCGCGGCCTCCGGTCAGTTCGGCGCGATCTTCTCCGGTGCCGACGAATCCTACGAAGCCCTCCTCGTCGAGTACGGCGAAAAGGTGGGCGTGGCCTTCCAGCTGGCCGACGATGTCATTGACGTCACCGGGATCAAGGTCAAGTCCGGCAAGTCCCCGGGCACGGACCTGCGCGAAGGCGTGCCGACCCTGCCCGTGCTGTTGCTGCGCAACGCGGCCCGCGATGGTGACCAGACCGCCGTCGACCTCCTGACCCTGATCGACGGCGACCTCAGCTCGGACGAGGCCCTTGCGGCCGCCGTCGCCGGCTTGCGGGAGCACCCCGTGACCGCGGAGTCCTGGGTGGTTGCCCGCACGTGGGCCGACGAGGCGATTGCCGCGCTGGCGCCGCTGCCCGAAGGCGTTGTCAAGGACTCGCTGACCAGCTTCGCGCATGCCGTGGTGGACCGCAGCAGCTAGGCGTTTGCCGATGAACCCGGACTTAACCGGAGCGGCCCCGGTCGGCACACAGGAGGGATGAACCTCTGTGCCGAACGGGGCCTTTCTCCGGGCGAAATTACCTACCGAAGATAGTCAGTTGACTTAGCAAAAGTGTAGGGCCCGGAGGCCGACCTGTCCAAAACGCCGGCGGGGTGCCGGGCAGGGTTTCTCCGGGGCCCGCTTTGGTGTCGCTGCGCCGGGTTTCCCCACCTTTGACCGCCGCCGCCCCCGACACACCGGCAAATGCCTGCGACACGCCACGGGGACCTGCCGAAACCGGGGAATGTCAGCGCCCGGATATCCACATGCGCGGCCCGGAGGGTGTCATCGCGCCGGGAATGGGCGTGTGCTGGACGGATGGACATGCCCACTTTTCTGCACCAGGCCGGGTCGGTGGCGCGGACAGCCACCCTGAAGAAGGCCGGGTTCGGGGACCGCGGGATCCGCAACGCCGTCGCCCGCGGCGAGATCCGCCGCCTGCGCCCGGGTGTTGTGGCCCTGTCCGGAGCGCCGGCGGACATGGTGGCTGCCGTGCTCGCGAACGGGCTGCTGTGCTGCGCCTCGGCCGCTCCGCATCTGGGGCTGTGGCTGCTGCGCCCGCCGGAGCGGATCCATCTGCTGTGCCGGCACGGCTCCGCCACCGGCGTGGTCGTCCACCGGGGGAGTCTGGTGCCGCCGGAGTCACCGCGGCCCGTGGCCAGCACCACGGACACGCTCCTGCATGCGCTCCGCTGCCTGCCGCCGGTGGAAGCGGCCGTCATGGTGGAGAGCGCCCTCATCCAGGGCCGGACCACGTTGGCGTACCTGGGCCGGCGGCTGCCCGGGAACCGCAACGGTCCGGCCCGGGCCGTCCTGGGCCTCGTGGACGGCACCGCGGACTCGGCCATCGAGGTCCTTGCCAGGGTGCTCTTCCGTGGCGCAGGAATTTTCACCCAGACCCAGGTTGACCTGCCGGGCATCGGGATTGTGGATTTCCTGCTGGAAGGATTCCTGATCGTGGAGCTGGACGGCCGCTCACATCTGGGGTCCGCGCAGGCCCTGAAAGACCGGATCCGGAACAATGCCGGCGTCCTGACCGGCTACGCAGTGCTCCGCTATGGGTACCGGGACGTCGTCTACAACCCGCAGAGGGTCCTGGACGAGGTATGGCAGGTGCTGCGCGGGAGGGTGGTCCGCTGAGATTCCCCAGATTTGAGCACCGGAGGCCCGGCCGGCCCGGCGAGCCGTGGCAACACGCCGTCGGGCCCGGTCAAAGGTGGGGAAACCGCAGCACAGCCCCGGGCTCCTGCGGCCGGGCTCAGTCCTCGTCGTCGTCGTTGAAGGCCCACTCGAACATGTCGAAGACAAACTCGGAGAAGGTGCCTTCTTCGCTCTTCCACTGGCCGCGGACGTTGTTGCGGCGGTACACGATCGGGTCGGGGACGCCAAGGTCTCCGACGCGGAAACCCCAGGTGAACTGCTCTTCCTCGTCCTCAAGGAACATCAGGAAGCCTTCGTCATCGACTTCGAGCTCTTCCGGGTCCCAGAAGTAGTGGTAGGCCTCCATCAGGTCTTCGCAGCCGCCGAGGGCCAGGTAGAACTCCTTGAGGACCAGCGGCACCTGGAACTGGTGTTCCGCGAGGGCCGCCTCAAGCTCATCGGCGCGGAGGCCGTCCTCTTCCTGCCATTCGTCTTCGAGATACTTCGGAACAAGCGCGCGGAATTTCTCGAGGAACATGTCAGTCATGCTCTTATCCTAGCTAATCCCGGCTGCCGCTATCCGCACCGTCCAGGCCGAGCCGGTGCCAGCCCCGGACAGCCAGCGGAGCACGCCATTGCCGCCGCCACGCCGTGACCCGGAAGGCGAAAACCAGGGCCGCGACGGCGGGGGCGGTGACGACGTTGAAACTGTGCACGAGGGACAGGACCACGGTCAGGGTTGAACCCAGGAATGCGGGCAGCGCGTAGATGTCCCTGCCGTTGAACAACTGGGGCACTTCGTTGGCCGTAATGTCCCGCAGCAACCCGCCGCCGACCGCCGTTGTGACACCGAGCAGGACGGCCGCCGTCGGGTGGATGCCGGCCTCCAGTGCCTTGAGTGTGCCGACAATGCAGAAGAGGGCCAGCCCGCCGGCGTCGAACAGGATCAGCAGCGAGGTGAACCGCTGAACGCCGTTGAAGAGGAAATACACGAGAAACGTGGCCAGGAGCGGCGGCGCCAGATAAGCCGGGTTGGTGAAGGCCGCCGGCGGGCCTTCATTGATGATGATGTCGCGGATGACGCCGCCGCCCAGGCTGACCAGGGACGCCAGGAGCAGTGAGCCGACGATGTCGAATTGTTTCCGCGCGGCCAGCAGCGATCCGGAGACGGCGAAGAAGAAGATACCGGCCAGGTCCAACCAGACCAGGACAAGGCTAAAGGAGAAATTCAAGGGGGCGTCCCGGACGAAATCAAAGGGGCGGATGGGGCGGCTCCAACGTTACGCTAGCCCCTATGAATAGCCCCATCCTGATTGCCTGTGCCCACGGAACGTCCAGCCCGCACGGCGCCGCCGAGGTCAACGCGCTCCGTGACGGCATCGCGGCACTGCGGCCCGGACTCGACATCCGAGAGGCTTACGTTGACGTGCAGGAGCCTGAACTGCCCGCCGTGGTGGCGGGCCTACCGGCGGGGGAGGCTGGCGTGGTGGTGCCGTTGCTGCTGAGCGTCGGCTACCACGTCAAAGTGGACATTGCCCGGGCGGTCAGGAGCCGGCCGGACACCCTGGCCGCCGCGCCGCTGGGACCGGACCCGCGGCTCGCGGCCCTGCTGGACCAGCGGCTCCGCGAAGCCGGTGTGACCGAGGACGACGGCGTGGTGCTCGCCGCCGCAGGCTCCTCCGATGCCACCGCCGCGCAGAACGTCGAAGAACTCGCCGGCCAGCTCCGGGCCCTGCGGCCCAACAAGATCGTGGCCGCCTACGGCGCCTCCGCGAAGCCCTCCGTTCCCGACGCCGTCGCCGCCCTCCGCAGTGAATCTGCGCCACGGGTGGTGATCGCCTCCTACCTCCTCGCCCCTGGCTTCTTCCACGACCAGCTGGCCAAGGCCGGCGCGGACCTGGTCACGGCGCCGCTGCTGCCCTCGCCGGTCCTCGCCGAAATCGCCCTGGAGCGCTATGACGAGGCCCTCGCCGCCCGGGGCGTGGCGGGAGCCTGACGGGGCGTGGCGGGAGCCTGACGGGAGCCCGACAGGCTCGTCAGGATGCACGGCGGGCCGCCCCGTTCAAGAGATTCCGGCGGTTCGTGACGAATTATTTCCCTAGGTGACCTCCGGTTTCTGACCCTTTGTAAGGGCATTCCGGCCCGCCCTACAGTCGATGCATGACTGATACAGCTCTAGCCGGAGCGTCCGCGGACCAGGCCGGCGCAGGCCGCCCCGCACGCCCCTCTTCCCGGCAGTCCCGGCCTGCGGCCAAGCCGCACGGACAGTGGAAAGTGGACGGCACCACACCGCTGAACGCCAACGAGACCTGGAAACAGGAAGACAACGGGCTGAACGTCCGCGAGCGCATCGAGTCGGTCTACGCCAAGCACGGGTTCGACTCGATCGACGGAACGGACCTGCACGGCCGGTTCCGCTGGTGGGGCCTCTACACCCAGCGCAAACCAGGGATCGACGGCGGCAAGACCGCCACACTGGAGCCGCACGAGCTCGAAGACAAGTACTTCATGCTGCGCGTCAGGATCGACGGCGGCGCCCTGAGCACCGAGCAGCTGCGCGTGATCGGGCAGATCTCCGTGGACTTCGCCCGGGGCTCGGCCGACCTTACCGACCGCCAGAACATCCAGCTGCACTGGATCCGGGTCGAAGACGTCCCGGAAATCTGGCGCCGCCTCGAAGCGATCGGCCTCTCCACCACCGAGGCCTGCGGCGACGTGCCCCGCGTCATCCTTGGCTCCCCGGTGGCCGGCATCGCCAAGGACGAGCTGATCGACCCCACGCCGCTGATCCACGAACTGGCCGAGCGCTTCATCGGCGACCCGGAACTGGCCAACCTGCCGCGCAAGTTCAAGACCGCCATCACCGGCCACCCCAGCCAGGACGTGGTCCACGAGATCAATGACTTCGCCCTGGTGGGCGTGGTTCACCCCGAGCTGGGCGTCGGCTACGACCTGTGGGTCGGCGGCGGACTGTCCACCAACCCGCGCCTCGCCGAACGGCTGGGGGTCTTCGTCTCGTCCGAGGTCGCGGCCGAGGTCTGGCTCGGCGTCACGAGCATCTTCCGTGACTACGGGTACCGCCGCATGCGCACCAAGGCCCGCCTGAAGTTCCTCCTGAACGACTGGGGCCCGGCGAAGTTCCGCCAGATCCTCGAGGACG
>JBFGBS010000153.1:0-5758 GCA_041567475.1 Arthrobacter sp. | reverse complement strand
TGCCGGGTCCACAGCGCAGACGCCCGACGGCGCCGTGGCCGCAACCTCCAACTGGTACGGCAAAGGCTTCACAGCGGACTCCATTCAGCTGCCGACTCTCCCTGGCCATCAGGGCACGTCGGCGACCGCTGCGCGAACGCCTTGGACATTCGCCCGCACAATCGGCGCGGTGCTCACCCCGACGGCGGCTTCGACTCCCGTAGCCGGGCTGGCGGCATCGACTGTGGCCGCACCCGACGACGTCGGATCTTCGCCGGCAGTCGAGCCGCTGCTGTCCTGGCCCTACGCCGCAGTGCCAATCGCGGCGCCAATCGCAGTACCGGTCGCCGTGCCGGTCGCAGCGTCGGCTGCCGTGCCGGTCGCAGCGTCGGCTGCCGCGCCGGTTGCGGCGGGGGAATCCGGGCCGATCGAAACGAAGAGCACAGGCACAACGCCAGCGGGGGCACCCTCCGTGGCATCGGCATCGGCATCGGCATCGGCATCGGCATCGAATCTGGATCTGGGTCCGGGGATTGAATTGCCGGCGGCTCGCGTAGCGGCGCCGGGGGAGCGGAAGCAGCAGACCGCTAATCCGGCCGTCGACGGGCAGGCGCCTACGGGCCCGCCCGCGCCGGTCAACGTGCCGGCAACGGCAACGGCAACGGCAACGGCAACGGCAACGCCGGCGGTTCCGATGGGTGCGGTCAGCCCGGCCGCGCCGGGGAATGCGCCGGTCAACGCGGCGGCACCGGCAACGGCAACGCCGGCTGTTCCGCTGGTTACAGTCAGCCCGGCCGCGCCAGGGAATGCGCCGGCAACAAAGTCAACGGCAACGAAGTCGCCGGCTGCTCCGCTGGTTTCAGTCAGCCCGGCCGCGCCAGTCAACGCGCCGGGGAATGTACCGTTCACCGCGGCGGCACCGGCAACGCCGGCGGCTCCGCTGGGTGCGGTCAGCCCGGCCGCGCCGATCAACGTGCCGGCAACAACAACGGAAGCGGCACCAACAACGCCGGCAGCTCCGGCCTCAACGTCCGCCGCGACTGCGGTCCCCGCGGTGGCGGGTTCTCCGGCGCAGACAGGCGCTCCGGCGTCGTTCGCTTCGGTTGCCGGCGCTGGGTCCACCACGGCCCCGGCGACCGTCGCCGCTGCAGGCGCTTCAGCGCCGACCAAGATCGCCACACCGGCAGGAGTGGCCGCGCAGGTCAATGCTCCAGCCGCGCCAGCCCTCGCGGGAGTGGGTGCACCGGTAGCGGCCCCGACGGTTCCCGCCGTTCCCGCGGACACCGCAGCTCCGCAGGCTGCCAGCCCATCGATGACCGCAGAAACCGCACTGTCGATGACCGCTTCGACGGGTGCTGCGGCGCTCGCCGGTTCCGGCACCGCGGCCGGCGCCCACGCCGAGCAGGCGACGCCAGCTGCAACAGCGCCCGCCGGGACCGCAACGGTTTCCGCGCCCCCGGCTGCTGCCTTCGCAGCTTCCTCCGCCGGTGCCAGCGCACCCGCGGCGGACGTGCGGCGGGGATCGGACGCGCAGGCGCCGGACCAGGCGTTCGTTGCCCCGGCGTCATCCCCGGCGGACGTACCCGCTGGCGCAACGCAGGCCGCAGCCGCGCCGGTCAGCCAAGCCCCGGCCACCCCGGGACCCGCAACCGTTCCGCAGCCGGCGCCGCAGACCAGCGCCGGGACAGCGGCGGCGCTGCGGCCGCAGCTCGCTGCGCCGCTCTTCACCCTGGTCGATGCACCCCACGGCGAACATGTGATGACCCTGACCGTCAGCCCGGAGGATCTTGGGCCGGTCACCGTGCGGGCGCACATCGATGCCACGGGCGTCCGGATCGAACTGTTCTCCGCGGGCGATGCCGGACGGGAAGCAGTCCGCAGCATCCTGCCTGAACTCCGGAAAGAGCTCACTGACGCCGGGTTCGGGGCCAGCCTGCAGCTCTCAGACCGCGACGGGCCCGGCAGCTCACGCCAGGATGCTAACGACGCCGGGGCGGCACGCCAGAACGGCACTGGCAAGGACCCGGGGCGGGATGGTTCCGATCCTGGCGGCCGCCCCGGATCCAGCGGCCCCCGGGCCGGGCACCGGTGGGATGACCTGGCCGACGCGACCGCCCTGCGAGCCGCCGGCATCCTCAACGGACCCCAGACCACCCTCGACATTCTTGCCTGACCCGAAGGAACGCAGACTATGACGATTCAGCCGATTGCCTCCCAGTCCATGAGCCCCGATGCCATTGCCGCCTCGACGGCGTCCGCCGCCAGCGCCGCCGCGCGGACACCCGTGCAGTCCATGGACTCCAACGTCTTTATGACGCTTCTGGTGACCCAGCTCAAGAACCAGAACCCCAGCGCCCCCATGGATACCAACGAAATGATGGCTCAGACCGTCCAGTTGTCCATGATGGAGAAAATGACGGAACTGACCACGAGCAGCAAAGAAGGGTTCTCCCTGCAAATGCGTTCGGCGGCCGCTCAACTGATCGGACAGTCCGTCGGCTACACCCTGCCTGACGGCACGGAAGGAGCCGGCATTGCCAGCGCGGTCTCCTTCAACGGCCCGGTACCGACGGTGACGGTCGGCGGACTTGCTGTCCCGCTGGATTCCGTCACCGGCCTCACCTCACCTTCCGCGTCCTAACTAGTTTTCCCACCGTAGAAAGGCAGTTCCCATGCTCCGCTCGCTGTACTCCGGAATCTCCGGCCTCCGTGCCCACCAGACCATGCTGGACGTCACCGGCGCGAACATCGCCAACGTCAATACGGCGGGATTCAAGTCCTCCACCGTCCAGTTCCAGGACACCCTGTCCCAGATGACCCAGGGCGCTTCCGCGCCGCAGACGCAGACCGGCGGCAGCAACCCTGCCCAGGTCGGCCTCGGCGTCAAAATCGCTAGCATCACCACCAACTTCGGCCAGGGATCCTCGCAGAGCACCGGCCGGGCCACGGACATGATGATTTCCGGCGAAGGATTCTTCGTCACCAGCAAGTCCGGGCAGCAATTGTTCTCCCGCGCCGGCTCGTTCACGTTTGACGCCGCCAATCACCTGGTCAGCCCGGACGGGGCAGTCCTCCAGGGCTGGACGGCCAACGGCGGAGCGGTCAACACGAGCGGCACGATTGGCGACATCACGCTGAAGTCGAACGACCTGATCGCGACGGCCACCAAGAACGTGACGCTCGAGGGCAACCTCCCCAGCGACGCAGCTGACGGCACGGTGCTCGACCGCGTCGTGAAGGTCTACGATGCGACCGGCGCGGATCGCATGGTTTCCCTGCAATTCACCAAGATCGCCAACTCGCAAAATTGGGCTGTCAACGCGACCGACGAAAACGGTGCAACGGGAGCGGGACAGCTCGACTTTGCCGATGGTAAGCAGACGAGCGCAGGGACCGTGACGGTAGGCGGGATCACCGTCGACCTGTCCTCGGTGTCCGGTTACGCCAAGGCAGACTCCTTGACCGTAACGGGCCAGGACGGCTACGCCGCCGGCACCCTTGAGTCCTACACGATCGGCAGCGACGGATCGGTGCTCGGCGCTTTCAGCAACGGCGCCAAGCAGGTCCTTGCCAAGATCGCCATGGCCAAATTCACCAACCCCGCGGGCCTGGAAAAGGCCGGCGGATCATCCTACGTGGCCACCGGAAACTCCGGCGGCGTTCAGCTGGGCTCGGCCGGAGATGCCGGCATGGGATCCCTCTCCGGCGGCAACCTGGAAATGTCCAACGTGGACCTCTCCCAGGAATTCACCAACCTGATCGTGGCCCAGCGCGGCTTCCAGGCGAACGCCCGCATCATCACCACCTCTGACGACATCCTGCAGGAGCTCACGCAGCTCAAGCGCTAACCGGTCAGAAGAACCCGAATGCCGCCTGAGGCGGATGCGGTGGCGAAGTAGTAGCCACCGCATCCGCCTCAGGGCGTTTCCCGGCAGAAAGCGCGGGGAGTGCACGCGAAGATCCGCCGGTCCCGCTAACGAAGTGACCCCAATGGCCGACAGTAAGGCGTGAGGGCACGTTCAGTGCAATATCAACCAAGGACGTGTCGATGATTGTAGTTACTGGGCTGAACAAGAAGCGCTGGGCGGTCAACCCGGACATGATCGAGCGGATGCACGAAAGCCCCGACACCACGCTCGTGATGCTGGACGGATCCACCCACGTGGTGGTGGAGCGTATGAACGATGTCATCGATATGATTACCGCCTACCGTGCGCGCGTCCTTGCCGCAGCGCGGGACCTCCCCACCATCTCCACCACTTACGGAAGCCGGACGCTTAGCATCGTCCCGCAGCCGGAAGACCACCCCAGCAACCCCTGAGAACGCTCCCAATGCGGTCACGGTGCCACCCAGAAAGTCAACTATGGATCCCGCAACAATAATCGGACTGGTTCTAGCGTTCGGCGCTATCTATGCCATGGTCGCCCTGGAGGGCGCCAACGTCACGAGCCTCTTGCTGCCGGCACCGATGATCCTGGTTTTTGGCGCGACCCTCGCCGTGGGGCTCGCGGGATCTACCCTCAAGGACGTCCTGCACGCATTCAAGTCCTTGCCGAACGCATTCAAGGGCAAGACCGTGCCTCCGCAGGAGAGCATCGACGAGATCGTTGTTTTCGCCGAAAAAGCCCGCACCGAGGGTCTCCTGGCCCTCGAAGGCGAAGCCGCGGCGACCTCGGACCCGTTCCTGAAAAATGCGCTGCAGAACATCGCTGACGGGACCGACGGCGAAGACCTGCGGGACATGCTCGAAGACGGCATCAGCTCAAAAATGAAGGCAGACAACACTGCCGCAAAATTCTTCAAGATGCTCGGCGGCTACGCCCCTACCATCGGCATCATCGGCACCGTGGTGTCCCTGACCCACGTCCTGGAGAACCTCTCGAAACCGGACGAACTCGGGCACATGATCGCCGCGGCGTTCGTGGCCACGCTCTGGGGGGTGCTCTCCGCCAACTTCATTTGGCTGCCGATCGGCGACCGGATGACGAAGATCTCCGAACTCGAAGTCGACCGGATGACCCTCATCATGGAAGGTGTGCTGGCACTGCAGGCCGGTGCCCAGCCCATCCTGCTGCGGGAGAAGCTGAACGCCATGGTCCCGGCGTACAAGCTCAGCAGTGGCACCGGCAAGGCGCCCAAGGGTGGTTCGGGCAAGCTGCCCAAGGGCGATAGCGCCCTGGACGACGCTGCATGAGCGCCCGGCGCAAATCAAAGAAGGGCCACAGCGAAGAGCACCACGTTGATGAACGCTGGCTGGTTTCCTACGCGGACATGGTCACCGTCCTGATGTGCCTGTTCATCGTCTTGTATGCGATGTCCACCGTGGACGCCAACAAGTTCGCTAAACTGCGGGACTCGCTCGCCACGGGCTTCGGCGCCGTGGCGTCAGAGACCGTGGACACCGCCTCCGGGACGATCGTGCCGCCGGAACTCGTGGATGCGAACCTGGAGGCGTTCGCACAGAAGAGCGAGCAGGATCCCGCGGCCCCGGTCTCGCAGACAGAACAACCCGCCGAACAGCCGCCGGAGGCGACGCCGGATCAGTCGCCGCTGGAACTGGCAAAAAAGGAAGTCGACCAACTCCGCGCCCTCGAAGCCCAGATGAAGGCCGGGCTGGCGGCCGAAGGCATCATCAGCAACGTGGAATTCCAGATCGATACCCGCGGCCTGACCGTGAAACTCGTCGGATCGCAGACATTCTTCGCCCCGGACCGGCCCGAGCTGACCGCCCGGGCCACCCAGGTCCTGAAGATCATCTCGCCCGTGTTGGCTCCGGCC
>JBFGBS010000152.1:0-5786 GCA_041567475.1 Arthrobacter sp. | reverse complement strand
GAGTGGTCGCCGTCGTCGAGCCACTGGATCTCGGCGGCAGGACCGATGCGCCCGGCCACGGCTTCCAGCAGTCCCGCGGTGGCGAAGGTGTCGCGGGTGCCCTGCAGGAAGAGCATCGGCAGCGTCAGTCCGTACAGGTGTTCGTCGCGGAGCTTTTCCGGTTTGCCCGGCGGATGCAGCGGGTAGCCGAGGTAGATGAGACCTGCGGCGGCCATCCCCTCGGCAACCGCCATCGAGGCCATCCGGCCGCCGAATGACTTTCCGGCGGCCCACAGCGGCTCGCCGTGTCCGAGGGAAGCGGCAGTGTCCATGGCCGCCCGCCACGCCGCGATGGCCGTGGGCGGCCGGTCCGGAAATTTCCGGCCCGCCTCGCGGTAGGGGAAGTTGAACCGCAGCGTCGCGACGCCGTCGTCGTTCAACGCGCCGGTGAAGCCCTGCAGGAACGGGTGATCCATGCCGGCCCCGGCCCCGTGCGCCACAACGAGCGTGGCCGCCGGGTTTTCCGGCCGCGCGTAGGCCGCCGAGACGGAGACGTCGCCGACCTGGATGGTGACGGGGGAGTCGTTGGCTTTCATGCGTCCATCTTCCCCTGCTGCGGCGGCATTGCGGCGGCAGGGTCGGCGCCGTGGCTCAGTCTTGCGGTGTGCGGTCCCCGGTCCAGGCGGCGAGCAGGGCCTCAATCACGGCAGACGGGCCCGGGCCGGCCAGGAAGTATCCCTGGCCCATGCCGCACCCCAGTCCGCGGAGCACCTCCAGTTGCGCCTGCTCTTCCACGCCCTCGGCGATCACCTGAAGCTGGAGCTTGCCGGCGAGGCCGAGGATGCCCTCAAGCATCGCCGACGAGGCCGCGTCCACCGAGTGGGCCGCCAGGAAGGAGCGGTCGATCTTGAGGATGTCCGCCGGCAGCGCCGCCAAGGTGCTGAGCGAGGAATAGCCGGTACCGAAATCATCGATCGCGATGCGGGCACCGGAGCTCTTGAGCCGCTCAATGGCCGCTATCCCGCCGTCGACGTTCGCCGCGAGGGCTGTTTCGGTGACTTCGAGCACCACGTGTTCCGGACTCGCCTCGGGATCAGCGAGGATGGCTTCGAGGCGGACCAGGCTTTCCGCGCTGGTCAGCTGCAGGGCTGAGAGGTTGACCGACACCCACAGGTCCTCGCAATGCGCCATGGACCGCCGCCAGCCGGCAACCTGGCGACCGGCGGTTTCCAGCACCCAGCCGCCGATGGCTTCGATGTCGCCGCTTTCCTCGGCGAGCGGGATGAATTCGGCCGGGTCCAGCCGTCCCAGCGTTGGATGGTCCCAGCGCACCAGGGCTTCCACGCCGACGATCGCACCGGATCGGAGTTCGATCACCGGCTGGTAGTCGAGGACGAGCTGCCCGGCCGGCATCGCGGCGGGCAGATCCTTGCGCAGGGCCTCCCGATGGGACATGGTGTCGTAACCTCCCGCGTCGAACAGCTGGTAGCGGCCCTTGCCGCCGCGTTTTGCCATGTACATCGCAAAGTCCGCCTGCCGCAGCAGCTCGGCCGGGCTTCGGGTCTCCGGGGTCCGTTCGGCCGCACCCATGCTGGCGGAAACCTCGAGCCGGACCTCGCCGATGGCAAAGGGCATGCGCAGCGCGTCATGAATCCGGGCGGCGATCCCTGACGTGTGGGCCCCGCCGCCGTCGTCCATCACCACGACGGCGAACTCGTCGCCTCCCAGCCGGGCGACCAGGTCGCCGGTGCGCAGGCAGGTCCGCAGCCGCCGGGCCAGCTCGATCAGCAGCGCGTCGCCCCCCTCATGGCCGAGCGAGTCGTTGACGGCCTTGAAGTTGTCGACGTCAATGATCAGCAGGCCTTCGTTCCCGGCCCCGGATCCGGCCGGTCCGCCAAACACCTCGGCCAGCCGCTCGGTCAGCACGGTTCGGTTGCCCAACCCGGTCAGGGGGTCGTGGTTGGCCCGGTGGATGAGGGCCCGATGGCTGTCCTGCACGGTTTCTGCCATGGAGTTGAAGGCCTCCGCGAGTTCCCCCAGTTCGTCACGCCGGACGATGCTGACGCGGTGGCTGTAATCACCTTTTTGCAGCTTCAGGACGCCCCGGCGCAGGTCCTCGACGGGCCGGACCAGGAAAGTGAGCAGGCGCCGGCGCAGGTACAGGACGGCGACGGCAAGAATGACCAGGAGCGTGCAGCGTCCCGCGAAGACCAGCAGATGGAGCTCCGTGGCGGCGGCAAGCCCTGCGTCCATCTCCGCAAAGGAGATCCGCTCGATCTGCGCCAGCAGTGCCCGGGCGTCGGCACTCTCGGCGGTAAAGGCTGCGATCGTCTCCGGGGTGGCGGGTTGGAGCGCGGGGAGCTGGCCGCCCCACAGGGAGCGCGCCCCCAGGGCCGCCTGCCACGCTTGCTCGGTCTGCGCGGCGGCTGCTTGCATCCGGGGATTCGGGAGTTTGCCCGCCGCATCGTCAAAAAGGCGGGCTATCTCTTGTTGCTGCTGCAGGAATTCAGCGGACCCGGAACCCGGCGCCGTCAACAGCCGGATGGCGGCCTGTTCGTTTGCTTCCAGCGCCGCGCGCAGTCCCGTCACTGTCTCGGCCACAAGCCGGAGGCGGTCGCCGGTTCCCAGCACCTGATCCGTCACGCCGCGGACACCAAACAACGTCGCGGTCACTCCCACCAGGAGCGTGACGAGCATCAGCACGAAGGCCTTGGACCATTCGCGTTTCAGGCTCGCCGTCCGGCCCGCCCCGGCCTTGGTTGCGGTATCCGGCAATGCGGCCCGCAGGCCCGCGGGCGGCGGGTTCCGGCGATGGAGGCCTGGCCTGGACCCGGGACCTTCGTGGGTTTCCACATCGACGTCGTGGGTCATAACAGGCTTCCTCCGTTGCTGGCGGGCCCGGGGCCCGTGCCACAGCCCCGGCGCGCTGCCGGCAGGCACCGAACCGTCGATCAGGAGCCTAGCGGAACATCCGGGCCACGGCGCGGCCGGCACGTTATTGGCGCTTTTATGAAGCAGCCGGACGGCGGCGCGCACGGCACGGACCCGGGTACGCCGCCGTCGCACCGGCAGACATCAGGACTTTGCGGGTCCGGGGCGTCAGCTGAGGCAGTCGGCGCAGTAGCCGTGTCCGTCTTTTTCGCGGGCCAGCTGGGACCGGTGCCGGACCAGGAAGCACGAGTAGCAGGTGAACTCGTCGTCCTTCTGCGGGATGACTGTGACTGTCAGCTCCTCGCCGGAGAGATCAGCCCCGGGCAGTTCCACGCCTTCTGAAGTGTCCGCCTCATCAAGTTCGCGCACTACGCTGCGGGCGTCCGGCGCGTTGGCGGAGCGGAGCGCCTCCAGCGAGGCGTTGCGTGATTCCGCGACGTCGGACCGTACTTCGTCATAATCTGTAGCCACTGTGTGCTGCTCTTTCCATTGCTGTTGTCTGCGGAGATGCTCCGGCTTGCCGGGATTGAACGGTACAGCATCGTCCTGTCCGTTTACCGGGAGATCCGCCCCGTTCGGGCGTGACGCTCACGACATCCCCGGCCCGGAGCCGCAGGCCGGGGAAAACAGGCCGGGGAAAACAGCGCCGGCGTGACGTGGTGCCGGGCTGCCACGCAGTGCCTGCCGGGCCCGTGCATCCCCGGCGCAGGCCCCGGAAGCGCAGGGGACGCCTAGACTGGGGGCCAGCAGGCATACTGTCCCAAGAGAGGAGTCCCGGATGCGGGTTCTGATGGTGGAGGATGAGAGAGCCCTGGCCGAGACGGTACGCCGGGGGCTGAAAAACGAGGGTTTTGTCGTTGACCTGGCCTACGACGGGATGGCCGGTTTGAGTGCCGCGGTTGAGAACACCTATGACGCTATCCTGCTGGACCTGATGCTGCCGCTCAAGAACGGCTACGACGTCCTGAGGGAATTGCGGCAACGCGAGATCTGGACGCCTGTGATGATGTTGACGGGCAAGGATGGCGAATATGACCAGACCGATGCGTTCGATCTTGGCGCCGATGACTACCTGACCAAGCCGTTCAGCTTCCTTGTGCTCGTGGCCAGGCTCCGGGCGCTTATCCGCCGGGGGGCGCCGGCACGTCCCGTCCTGCTGACCCTGGGAAGCCTGTCAATGGACCCGGCGAAACGCAGTGTCCGCCGGGGAGAGACCCCGATCAGCCTCACCGCCCGGGAATTCGGTCTCCTGGAATACCTGATGCGCCGGCATGACCAGATCGTCTCCAAGGCGGAAATACTTTACAACGTGTGGGACCCGGCCTTCGAGGGCGGGGACAACGTCGTGGAGGTCTACATCGGGTACCTGCGGCGCAAGCTGGACCTGCCCTTCGGGGTACATAGCCTGACGACAGTCCGCGGCATGGGATACATGCTCAGCGCCGACTAGCAGCCGGCGGCCACGGCCGGCGGGAGCCGCGGGGTGCCGGGGCCAGTGCCGGGGCCGTCACTTGTTCGGTCGCCGGCAGGACCATTTCGAACCGGCATTGGCCGGCCGGTCCTTCGCTCGTGCGGATGGAGCCGCGATGGGCTGTCATGATCACGGCGGCGATGGCGAGGCCCAGCCCGCTGCCGCCGCTTTCGCGGGATCGGCTCGTGTCCAGCCGGACGAAGCGTTCGAAGATTCTGTTGCGGTCCGCTTCCGGCACCGGAGGGCCGTCGTTGTCCACAGTTACGAGGGCGGCTTCCCCTGCTGTGCTGAGCCGGATCGTAATGCGGGACCGGGCATGCCGCTCCGCGTTGTCCAGGACGTTGCGCAGCACCTGCGCGAGACGGTTGGCATCGCCGCGGACCCGGGTGGGGGTAAGTTCCGCCCGGATTTCGTTCCGGCTCGTTGAACGGAGCCGGCGGACCTCGCGGTCCACCACGTCGTCGAGGTCCACGTCCGTTTCCTCCATGGCGGGGCCGTGGTCGTTGGCCTTCGCCAGGGTCAGCAGGCTTTCCACGAGGTAGCTCATACGGGCCGTTTCCTGGGCGAGAACGTCCTTCATTTGGAGCCACATCTTGCCCGACGGATCGGACGCGGCGATTTCCACCCCGGCGCTGAGGGTGGCCAGCGGGCTGCGCAACTCGTGGCTGGCATCGGACACGAACCGGCGCTGTTCCCGGTCCGATGCCTGCAGCCGCTCCAGCATCGTATTCATCGTCAGCGCCAGGGCTTCGATTTCGTCGCGGGTGGATGGAACGTCCACGCGGCCGTCCAGGCGTTCGGCGTCGATCCTGGCGACCTGGCCGCGGATCGTTTCGACCTGGCGGAGCGAACGCCCCACCAGGAGCCAGACCGCACCCGCCACCGTGCCGAGCAGCAGCGGGGTCGCGCCGAGCATGAACCAGGCAACGGTGGCAATGGTATCGGCGCGGAGCTGGGTCGATTGGGCCACGACTACGGTATAGCCTGCCGGTGAGCCGCTGGCGATGATGTGGAAATCGTCGTTGTCGCCGATGGTCGGCAGGCTCGAGACATCCTGGCTCAGCGTCTGTCCCGGTGCCGGGCGCTGGTAGGTCAGCGGTGAGTAGGCGGCTACCGGGTCAGAACTGGCCACCACGAAGCCGCCCGGGTCCAGGAGCTGCACATACTGTCCGGCGCGCGCCGTCGCCAGCATGTACTCGCTGGCATCGGAGACGTCCACTTCCTCCAGCTCCGCTATGACACTCTGGGCCTTCTGGCGGGCGGCAGTGTTGGTCGAGGCAACCAGCGAGGACTGCAGCAACACCAGAAGGAGCACACCGCCGAGCAGCAGCGCCACGGCCACGACGCCGACAGCGACGGCGGTGGAACTCTTCCGGACTCCCCACCGGGGGGTTCCGGTGGATTT
>JBFGBS010000151.1:0-5789 GCA_041567475.1 Arthrobacter sp. | reverse complement strand
TGGATCGCGATGGCCCTGGCCCAGGAAACCGAGGTCCTGCTCCTGGACGAACCCACCACCTACCTTGACCTCGCCCACCAGGTGGAAGTGCTGGACCTGATCACCGACCTGAACCGCCGACGCGGCACCACGGTGGCGATCGTGCTCCACGACCTCAACCTCGCCGCCCGTTATGCGGACCACGTCATCGCCCTGAAAGCCGGCCGGATTGTGGCCGAAGGCACGGCCCCCGAGGTGGTGACCGAGAGACTGGTCCGCGACGTCTTCGGGCTCGAATCGCGCATCGTTCCGGACCCGGTTTCCGGAACCCCGCTGGTCATCCCCCTCGGCCGGCACCACGCGGGCTCCCCGCGCAACGTCCCCACAACCCTGGAGCTGGTCCCATGAACGCAGTCAACAACCTCCCTGCCCCCGCGGCAGCGCCCGTGGTCTCCGCGCGCACCGCCGAACCGATGACGCTGGCGTTCGACGTTGTAGTCACGGCAGTGCAGGAACTCAGCCCCACCTTCCGCCGGATCACCTTCGGCGGCTACGCGCTGCGCGACTTCGGCGTCCACGGCAGCACCCTTGATCTGCGAATCAAACTCATGATTCCGTCCCTGGCCGCGGACGGGACACCGTTGCCCCTGCCGGAAATCCGGACGGCTGATGCGGGTTGGTACCGGGAGTGGCTGGCCAGAGACCCGGCCACCCGGGGGAGCATGCGCACCTACACCGTGCGGCAGGAGCGGCTCGACGCGGTCTACCCGGAAATCGACGTCGATTTCGTCCTGCACGTCGATGCGTCGGGCAACGGCGGACCCGCCGCGAACTGGGCCCTGAATGCCAGACCGGGCCACGCCCTGAGGATCATCGGCCCCAACAACCGGGCCGCCCACTGTGTCACCGCGGAAAACTACTCCGGCATCGAATGGCGGCCAGGCCTGGCCCAACGCGTACTGCTCGCCGGGGACGAAACCGCTGTGCCGGCCATCAGCGCCATCCTCGAGAGCCTCCCGGCCTATATCAGCGGGCATGCCCTCCTGGAAGTCCCGCAGGCCCGCGACTTCCAAAACCTCAGTACCGCCGCGGATGTCGCCATCACCTGGCTGGCGCGCGGAACGGCAGACGGCCGTCCGCGTCCGCACGGCCGGCTGCTGGACGCAGCGGTCCGTGCCGCCGTACCGGTGCCCGGCTGGGTGAGCATCAAGACCTCCGGCAACCCTGCCGGCCCGGAACCTGAAGACATCAACGTGGATCAGGACATTCTGTGGGAAACCCCGGCCCGGATGGATGCCGCCGCGCTCGGCGCCAGCCGGAATCCGGACAAACCAGCGGGGGCGATGCCGTTCTACGCCTGGCTCGCCGGCGAAGCAGGCGTCATCAAGGAGCTGCGCCGGTACCTCGTGCGGGAGGTCGGCGTCGACCGGAAACAGGTGGCTTTTATGGGGTACTGGCGGCAGGGAAAGGCCGAGCTGTGACCGGCAGCTCACCTGTTGTGTTCCTCGAATTAACCGCGGCGTCGGATTGGCTGGCTAGCGTGGACGAATGACCGGTAACCTGCTGGAACCGCGGCCCGAGGGGCGGCGGCTGTTCGTCGCCCTCGGGGATTCCTTCACCGAAGGCGTGGGGGACCGTGACCCCCGGCTGCCCAACGGGGTGCGAGGCTGGGCGGACCGTGTCGCGGAGCGGCTGGCGAAGGCGGAGCCGGGCTGGGAATACGCCAACCTTGCGATCCGCAGCAAGCGGCTCCGGCACATCGTCGCGGACCAGCTGCAGCCGGCCGTGGCGATGGAACCTTCGCTCGTCAGCCTGTACGCAGGCGGGAACGACATCCTGGACCTGGGCACCGATATTAACGCCCTGATGCGGGACTACGAGGCGCTCGTGGCCAGGCTGTCCGTGACAGGGGCAACCCTGGTGCTCTTCACCGGCTTTGACGTCAAAGTTTCTGCCTTGCTGGAACCGTTCAAACGCCGCAATGCGGTCTACAACGCTCGGGTCCGTGAGATCGCGGCCCGGTATGAGGCCGTACTCATCGATTACTGGGCCCTTGATGCCTTCCGGGACTCTCGGATGTGGGATTCGGACCGGCTCCACATGTCCAAAGCCGGCCACAAGTACCTTGCCGGGCAGGTCCTGGACCAGCTTGGAGTGCCGCACACGATCAAACCGGCGGACTGGCCGGATCCCATTCAGGTCGGCCTCCGGGAGTGGGAACGCCGGCAGCGCCGCTGGGTGCATGACTGGGTGCTGCCGCTTTTTGGCCGCAAGCTGCGTGGCGTCACGCTGGGGGACGGCTTGGCCCCTCGCTGGCCCGCACCCGTCGTGGTCCCGCGGAAGGGCGGACTTAAAAAACTGGCGGCCAGGGCGGGTGCGGACTGATCGCCGCCCTGGCCGTCCCGGGCTTCAGCTGTCCAGCAGGTTTTCGTAGCCTTCCGCCACCCGGCTGGCGTGGAACTCCATCACCTCGAACTCGGCCACGCCGTTGACATAAAAGGGGTCGTTCTCGAGCGAGGCATCCAGGACGTCCCGTTCCGCGTTTGAAAGCAGCAGTGCGCCTGTGCGGGGAACCTTGCGACCGGCGACCATAAAGACGCCGGCATCAAACGCCTCCTGCAGCCAGGCCACGTGCGCCGGCAGGTGGAAGTCAACGATCTCTTCGGGGACCTTGTAGGTCAGGGAGACTACGTACATACGCGTAGCCTACCCGGAGCAGTCAGCGCAGGATCCCCCAGCATTTCCAGAGATTAAGTTGAACCATCAATCTACAATGAAGCCATGACCGAACCGCGCTGGCTCAATGCCGACGAACGCAGGGCCTGGCTGGCCCAAGTAAGCATCAATACCTTGTTGCCGGCCGCCCTGGACACCCAGCTCCATGCCGCAGGCAAGCTCTCGCTGTTCGATTACCACGTGCTGGCAATGTTGTCCGAGTCCGAGGGCCGGTTCCTGCCGATGAGCGAACTCGCCGCGCGCACCAGCGCCTCGCTGTCCCGGCTCTCCCATGTGGTCACCAAGCTGCAGAACCGCGGCTGGGTGGAACGCCGCCCCCACCCGGGCGATGCCCGCGTGACCACCGCGCACCTGACCGGCGCCGGCATGGCCACGATCGAGGCACTCGCCCCGGATCACGTCGCGGCGGTCCGCGCACTGTTCCTGGATGCCCTGGACGAGGCCGACGTCGCCGACCTCGCACGGATCGGCGAAAAGATCGTGTCCCGCCTCGATGCGGACCACTGGATCCTCCGCGACAGCCGGTAGGCGCAGCAAGACGCAGGTCCCCGGACGCCGGGCCCGTTCGCCTAGTGTTGGTCCCATGGAATCGCCGATCAACAACTACCTGCGCCGGATCCACCACGAGATCGCCAGGCTCAGGGACGGCGCCCCTTACGGCATCATTCCGGCAATGGCCCACGTGGATCCGGATAATTTCGGCATTGCGCTCGCCACCGTGGATGGCCAGGTCTACGAAATCGGTGATTCCCGCGAGGAGTTTTCGATCCAGTCGATTTCAAAACCGTTCACCTACGGCCTGGCGCTTGAGGATCTCGGCTGCGATGCCGTGGATGCGAAGGTGGACGTCGAGCCCTCGGGCGATCCGTTCAACGAGATCTCCCTGGCCGAAGGGACGGGCCGCCCCGCCAATGCCATGATCAATGCAGGCGCCCTCACGGCGACCTCGCTCATCAAAGGCTCCGGCGGGCAATCGAGCTTCAAGCGGATCCTCAGCACGTATTCCGCGTTTGCCGGCCGGCAGCTGTCCGTCAACGAGAAAGTCTTCGAGTCCGAGCTCAAGCACGGTCACCGCAACATGGCCCTGGCCTACCTGCTGCGGTCCTTCGGCATCATCGAAGACGACCCCGCGCCGATTCTAGAAGACTACTTCCGGCAGTGCTCGGTGCTCGTGAACTGCCACGACCTCTCCATCATGGCCGCAACCCTGGCCAACAGCGGCCGCAACCCGGTGACCGGCAAGCAGGTCCTGGGCATCGAGGCTGTCGAGCGGGTGCTCTCGGTGATGATGACCTCGGGCATGTATGACGACGCCGGGGCATGGATCAGCAGCGTTGGAATGCCCGGCAAGAGCGGCGTGGCCGGCGGCATCATTGCCGTCCTGCCCGGACAGGTGGGACTGGCGGTCTACTCGCCGCCCCTTGACGACCATGGCACCAGCGTCCGCGGTCTCGCGACGGCCCAGCGGATCTCGCAGGACATGGAGCTGCATTTTGTCCGGGCCGCCCGTGCCGGGCGTTCAGCCATCCTGACCTCCTACGATGTGACCGAGACGCCGTCGGGGATCCGCCGTAGCGGCGAATCCGCCGACATCCTCCGCGAGAACGGGCACCGCGCCCGGGTGATCGAGCTGAACGGCGACCTGCTCTTCGCCGGCGCCGAATCCGTGGCGCGGGAACTGAGCGGCCTGCCTGATTCCGTGGAAGTGGTGGTCCTGGACCTGCGCCGGACGGAACAAGTAAGCGGCGTGGCCCTGCGTCTGCTGACGGCGCTTCAGAAGGCCCTGGCCGAGGCCGGACGCGAGCTGGTCCTGGTGGAGGCGGACGGTTCAATCTCGGCGTCGCTCGCGGCGGACGGCGCGCCGCTGCCGTCCTTCTCGGCCCGCAGCGAAGCCGTTGAGTACTGCGAAAACCTTCTCCTTCGACACTACGGCGGACACCGGGTGCCGGATCATGTGCCGGTTACGGCATCCCCGGCGCTAGCGCCGCTCGAGGAGGCCGACGCGCTCGCGCTGCAGTCCCGGATGACGGCCAAATCCTACAACGACGGCGAGGTCATCCGCCGTGTCGGGCTGCGGTTCGGCGGGGTCTACTTCATCACGTCCGGCAAAGTGAGCAGCAGTTCGCCCGGCCCAACGTCCGAACGGGTCAAGCTCAATACGCTCAGCGCGGGCATGACGTTCGGGGAGATGGCCCTCGGCAGCAGCATGCGGCAGGAGACAACGGTCCGGGCGGTGGGCCCGGTCGAGGTGATGCTGCTCAGCGACGACGCGATTGCCGAGTTGGAGGCAACCGAACCCCGGCTGGCCCTGGCCCTGTGGAAAGCGCTCACCCGGGACGCGTACACCCGGGTGGAACAGTATCTGCGGGAATCCACGGTCCGTATCCGGGAGTAACCCGGCACCCCTGGTCCCGGCCCCCGGGGAACCGTGCACCGGGGGCCGAGGAACCGCGCACGGGGGCCGGCGCTTGGTTGCCCGCGGCAACGGCTGGCAGACTGGGTTTTATGGAATTTACGTCCCGCTATGTTGCCCTGGGAGACTCCTTCACGGAAGGGGTCGGCGACGACGACCCGGCCCGGCCCAACGGCGTCCGCGGCTGGGCGGACCGTGTCGCCGAGCAGCTGGGCGCGGCCGATCCGTCCTTCGGCTACGCCAACCTCGCGATCCGCGGACGGAAACTGCGTCAGATCATGGCGGAACAAGTCGACGCCGCCGTCGCCTTGAAGCCCACGCTGGTGACCATCTACGCCGGGGCCAACGACATCATGCGGCCGAAGGTGGACATCGACGACCTGCTGGTGGAGTACGACGCCGGCATCCGCGCGCTCAAGGCCACCGGCGCCACGGTGGTGATGTTCACCGGCTTCGACGCCCGCGGATCCAAGGTCTTCAGCACCATGCGCGGGCGCACCGCGATTTACAACGAACTGGTCCGCGGCATTGCGGGGGACCATGGGGCGCTGCTGGTGGATTACTGGCGCTTCAGCGAGTACTACGACTGGGGCATGTGGGCGACGGACCGGATGCACATGTCCGCTGCGGGTCATGCCAACATGGCCAAACGCGTGCTGAC
>JBFGBS010000150.1:0-5800 GCA_041567475.1 Arthrobacter sp. | reverse complement strand
GACCGCATGTGTTTCGTGGGCCGCCATCGCTATGCCGCCGGCCAGTTCGCTCATCAGTTCCTGATCACCGGCCCCCAGGAGCCACGGCGAGGACGCCGTACTGACGGCGTAGCCTGCATCCGTAAGCCGCCGCGCCAGGATATCCGCCGCCCGGGCACCCGCCGCGGGGCCGAAGCCCTTGTCGGTGTGCTGGTGTTCGTTGAAGGCTGCCACGACCGCCGCGTCCAGCCGGTGCGGCGGCGCCCACGACTGCCGGCCGTTGTAGTTAAGCACCGCATACAAGGGAATTCCGGCCGCCTGCAGGCCCGCCGTCAGCGCGTCCAGCCAGGTTTCCGAGACCAAGTCGAAGAGGGCGGATGCGGTCAGCAGGTCGGGGGCCTGCGCGAGCAGCGCTTCCAGCTCCTGGGTCAGGTCCGCCTGCGCGAAGTCCACCTCCAGGCGCTTACTGCCTTTGCGCAGGATCAGCCGCCGGCCGTCGGCGCGGCTCTCGTCGGCCCAGCCGGTCAGCCGTTCCCGGGCCGTGGCGAGCAACTCCGGCTCATGGTCCACCAGCAGCCAGGATTGCCGGTCCGGCAGCCACGCCGCGGTGCCGCGCAGGTTGGACCCGGCGCCGCAGCCGAGATCAATAACGCTGACCGCGCTCCGGCCGGCGAAATATTCGCTCAGCTGCCACGTCAAAACTTCCGAGCGGCCCTCGTGATCGGCGGGTTCGCGCAGGGCAAGCCATTCCGGGCTGAAGCCGCTCACCGGGACCGTTCCGTCCCGGCCGGTGACAGGCTGCGGACGACGCCGGCTACGGCGTCGGCGGTGTCCGCCCAGCGTGGCAGGGCGGCTCCGGCGGCCCAGGAACGGTCCGCGCAGGAAGTCCGCAGTGCCGGATCGAGCAGGAGCGTCCGGAGCGCGGCGCGGAGCGCCTCAGCGTCGCCGGGCGGAACTTTGATCCCGGCTCCGTCCGGGACGGTCTGCGCCGCCGCGCCGCCGGTGGTGGACACAATCGGCAGCCCGTGCGCCATCGCTTCGGTCAATGCCATGCCATAGCCCTCATAGAGAGAGGGCATCACAAAGAGGTCGCTGGAGCAATAGGCGGCGTCCAAGGCCTCGGCGTCAACCGTGCCGGCGAAGGTGATCCGGCCGGTGAGCCCAGCGCTGGCGATGGCGTCCCGCACGGCGCTGTATTCGCCGGGGGAGCGCTGTGTGTCGCCGACGATGCTCACGTGCCATTCGAGGTCGGCCAGCCCGGCCAGGGCCTGGACCAGGACCCCGTAGCCCTTGCGGGGAATGAGCGCACCCACGCACAGCAGTTCCGGTGGTCCGCCGATGGACCCGGCGGCGCGGACGGCCGGATCGGTGCCCGGCAGCGCCACCGTCAGCCTGTTCCCGGGCACGCCGTACGCCGCGGCGAGCTCGCGGACCGTGGCGTGGCTCGTGGCGATGACGTGCGCGGCGTGCGCCAGGGCGGCCCGCTCGGCGCCGGCCAGGCGAAACAGCTGGTCCTCGGTGCGGCCGGTTTCGCGGGCCAGCGGGTGGTGGATGAGTGCCACGAGGGTCCGATCCAGTCCGGTGAGGACCTCTTCCGGGAGCGCACCGTAGGCCAGCCCGTCGACGAGGAGCACGGCGCCGCGCGGGGTTCCGGCGAGCAGCCGGGCCGTTGCGGCCAGGTCCGCTCCGGAGGGGAACGGGAACGAGCCGGGAAGCTCCAGATGGCGTGCGCTGACCCCGGCTCCGGGCAGGGCTGCAAGGAGCCGGCGGGCGTACCCGTAGCCCCCGGTCAGGGTGTCGAGCCCGCCCGGGACAGCAAAGACCAGTTCGCCTTCACCGCGGCCAGGCACCGAGATGGCTCCTAACGCGGCCTGCGGGCGGCGTGCTCGCGGGCCAGGGCGGCAAAGCGGTCATCCGGTGTCCCGGGGGTGAAGCTCCCGTACTTGCGCTCGACGGCGGTCCGGAGCAGGAAGTCGGCCAGGGCCGGGTTCTTCGGCAGCAGGGAACCGTGCAGGTAGCTGGCCACGATGTTCTTGTACCGTGCACCTTCCTGGCCGTCGCTGCTGTTGTTCCCGGTGCCTTTCGCTGTTGTCCCGAGGGGCTCGACGCCGGGCCCCAGGGTGGTCTGGCCGCTGTGGTTCTCGTAGCCGAGAATGCTGCCGAACTCGGGGGAGGAGACCGTGACATTGCCGATCAGCCGCTCGTCCGTGCCGTGCGTCTCGACGTCGAGGATGCCGATGCCCGGAATCACCGCGCCGGTCCGGGTCTTGAAGAACTTCCCGAACAGCTGGTACAGCCCGCAGATCGCGAGCATCGGGGTGCCGTCCTCGGCCAGTTGCTTCAGCGTGGACCCGCGGGCGAGCAGGTCGTCCTGGATGACCAGCTGGCCGCTGTCCTGTCCACCGCCGCCGACGATCAGGTCCACGTCCTCGGGGAACTCGTCGCCGACGTCGTATTCGAGCAGTTCCGGGGTGTAGCCGTGCCAGCGCAGCCGCTGGGCGAGGACCAGGGCGTTGCCCCAATCCCCGTAAATGTTCATGTCCCGCGGATACAGCTGCAGGATCCGGATGGTTCCCTTGCTGGCTGCGGCGGGTTCCGCCGGCGGAAGTTCGTGCCCGGCCGGGTGGCCGGGCTGCGGCTCGGGTGTCATGAGACGACCTCAACTGTCGTGATTTTGGACAGCTCGCGGCGGATGGCGAGCATCGCGGTGTAGGTGCAGAAGATCCGCTTGGGTTTGCCCTTGGCGCCGCGGATGAAGGCGGCCAGGGCGGGCGCGATCTCGGTATCCACTGCGCCGACGGCAACGTCGTCGTACTGCAGCCGGAGGGCCATGTCATAGGCCCGGGAACCGGTCACTTGCTGCACGCCGTCCGCCCGGAGCGTGTCGAATTCGACGTCCCAGAGCCAGGACATGTCCCGGCCGTCGGCGTAGTTGTCATTAATGGCGATCATGGTGGCGTAGCCGGCGGCCGGGAAGGACTTCAGGCCGAGCCGGAAACCGCTCGGGTTCTTCACGAGCACGAGGTCCAGCGGAAGCCCGTCCACCACGAGGCTCTCGCCGCGGCCGAAGGCCGGCGCTACCTGCGACAGGGATTTCAGCAGGCCGTCGTTGTCGGCCACGGCCGACTGCCCCGGGCCGGTGCCCAGCACCGCGATCGCGCGGGCCAGGGTGAGCGCGGCGGCCGCATTGAAGATGTTGTAGACGCCGCGGAGCTTCATGCCCGTGGTGACCGTTACGCCGTCGTACTCAAAATCTGCGTTGTCCGCCCCCACCCGGCGGAGCACCACGTCGGCGGCCGGGCGGGCTGCGGGAGGAACCGGGCTGCCGGGGCCGGCGCGCATGTCGTCATCGTTGGGGAAAGTGCTGAGCAGCGAATCATCGAGACCGAAGTACAGCACCCGGGGGCCGCTGACTTTCCCCGCAATCCGGGCCACTCTCGGATCCTCGCGGTTGAGCACGACGGTTCCAGTGGTTTTGGCGGCAATCTGCTCCAGGAGCTGCGCTGTTTTGTCGATCTCGCCGAAGCGGTCCAGCTGGTCCCGCAGGACGTTGAGCAGCAGGCAGTAGCGCGGCGGGACCTGGTTGACGAAATGCACCGCGTGCGCCTCGTCCAGTTCCAGCACGGCGACGTCGGCCCGCAGCCGGCCGCGCCAGTCGACCTCCCCGAGCAGGGCGGCCGCCACGCCCCGGGTGAAGTTGCTGCCCGTGCGGTTGGTGAAGACCTTCAGGCCCTGGCCCTCCAGCAGTTCCACCACCATCTTGGTCGTGGTGGTCTTGCCGTTGGTGCCGCTGACAACGGCGACCCCCAGCGGCAGGGTGGACAGGGTGCGGCGCATGAAGCCGGGATCGATTTTTTCGACCACCAGGCCGGGAAGGGCCGAGCCTCCGCCCCTGAGCCGGGAGACCCGGCGGACGAGCTTGCCGAGCGGAACGCTGAAGTAAAACATGCTCTGTAATATATCCCAGCGGCGGTATGCGGGCCCGACGGCGGGCGGCCCCGCGTGCGCCCCGGCGCCTCCGGGCGCATTATGCTGAGGTGATGACCACCCCTTCTTCTGCGCTTTCTTCCCGCGCGGGTTCAGGCCTGCGGATCGGCGTCCTGGGGCTGCAAGGCGACTTCCGGGAGCACCTGCGCGCCGTCGAGGCCTCGGGTGCCTCGGGCGTCCGGATCCGCCGCCCGTCCGAGCTTGCCGGCCTCGACGCCCTGATCATCCCCGGCGGCGAATCGACCACCATCGACAAGCTGTCCCGGAGCTTCGGCCTGCGGGAGCCCCTGCGCGAACTCATCGGGGCGGGCCTGCCCGTCTACGGTTCCTGCGCCGGCATGATCCTGCTGGCCGACGAAATCGCCGACCCGGCGACGGACCTCTCCGGTGCGCCGCAGCAGACTTTCGGCGGTCTCGACATCACGGTGCGCCGCAATGCCTTCGGCCGTCAGCGGGAGTCCTTCGAAACGGACCTGGAGTTCAAGGGACTGGAGTTCAGCGCGACCGACGACGTGGTAGCGCCGGTCCATGCCGTGTTTATCCGTGGACCATGGGTGGAACGGGTCGGCGCCGGGGTGGAGGTCCTCGCGCAGGTGGAGCCGTCCAGAATCGGCCACCCCGAGCAACTGGCGGGGACGGCTAGAATTGTTGCAGTACGTTCCGGCACGCTCCTGGCCACCTCCTTCCACCCGGAAGTGACGGGGGAAAAGCGTGTACTTGAACTATTTATCCGAATGATCAGAGGAGAAGCGTAAAGCATGTCAGGCCACTCCAAATGGGCGACGACCAAGCACAAGAAGGCTATCCTGGACAGCCGCCGGGCCAAGTCGTTCGCCAAACTGATCAAGAACATCGAAGTTGCCGCCCGCATGGGCGGCCCGGATCTTGCCGGCAACCCGAGCCTGGAACTGGCCGTCACCAAGGCCAAAAAGACCTCGGTTCCCGCGGACAACATTGACCGGGCCATCAAGCGCGGCGCCGGCCTCACCGGTGAAGTCGTGGACTACACCGAAATCATGTACGAGTGCCGCGGACCGCAGGGCTCGGCCCTGCTGATCGAGTGCCTCACGGACAACAAGAACCGTGCGGCGTCCGAAGTGCGCCTGGCTATCTCGCGCAACGGCGGCACGATCGCCGACCCCGGCTCGGTCAGCTACCTCTTCAGCCGCAAGGGCGTGGTCTCGCTGCCGAAGAACGGACTGACCGAGGACGACGTCCTGATGGCCGTGCTCGACGCCGGTGCCGAAGAAGTCAAGGACAACGGCGAGAGCTTCGAAATCCACTCGGAGCCGACCGACCTGCAGGCCATCCGCGAAGCCCTCACGGAAGCCGGCATTGACTATGACACCGACGAGGCCGAATTCGTCCCCTCGATGCAGGTCCCGCTGGACCTCGAGGCCGCGAAGAAGTTCATGAAACTCGCGGACGCGCTCGAAGAGCTTGACGACGTCCAGAACGTCTACAGCAACGCCGACATCAGCGACGAAGTGCAGGCCGCACTGGAAGCCGAGTGATCCGGCACCTCCGCCACGACGGTGAGGCCCGGTTTTGACCCTTCGAGTCCTGGGGGTCGATCCGGGCCTCACCCGTTGCGGCATCGGTGTGGTGGACGTTGAGCGGAACCGCCGGGCCACGATGGTGGCCTACGGGGTCGTCGGGACCTCGCCCGAGGAAAGCCTGGACCAGCGGCTGCTGGTGATCGCGACGTCCATCGACGACTGGCTGGACCGCTACGAACCGCACGTCCTTGCCGTCGAACGGGTCTTCTCCCAACTCAACGTCAGCACCGTGATGGGCGTGGCCCAGGCCTCCGGGGTGGTCATCGCCGCTGCCG
>JBFGBS010000149.1:0-5802 GCA_041567475.1 Arthrobacter sp. | reverse complement strand
CTTCAACTACCCGTTCTTCACCAAGTCGCTCACCGCGCAGATGAAGGACGCCGGTTACGATCTCTCGCTCAGCGACCGCCGGACGTACACCCGGTACAAGGTCTTCAAGGGCCACTTCGACTTCGCCACCTCCCAGGGACTAGTCATCGAGAGTGTGGAGACGCTGCCGCGCGGCGCCTCGGACCATCTGCCCATCCTGGTCTCGGCCGAATACGGGCTGACCGCGGAAAACGGCGCCACGCCGGCCTAGCTTTCCGGGGTGCCTAGCTTCCCGGGGCCGGGAAACGCCCGCCCACAACGCCGGATGGTTCTGCCCCGGGCCGCAGGATGGTACGTTGCACTCATGGTCGCGTCAGCAGAGTCAATTCCCGTCCTGGACCTAGGTGCCGCAAGGACCAAGGCAGGTGACTTTGACCCTGCCTTCATCACGGCGCTGCGCGCCGCGGCACACGAGGTCGGTTTTTTCCAGCTGACCGGTTACGGGGCATCCACGGAACAGGTCCAGGAACTCTTTGCTGTGACCCGCCGGTTCTTTGACCTGCCATTGCCGCTCCGGCTGGAACTGGACAACCGGACGTCTCCGCACTTCCGCGGGTACACGCGGCTGGGACATGAGATCACGCAGGGGCGGCCGGACGCCCGCGAACAACTGGACTTCGGGCCGGAGCGTCCCGCCGTGACGGACTATCCGCCCGGGGAGCCTTACTGGCTGGTGCAGGGACCGAACCTGTGGCCGGACGCCGCGCTGCCGGAGCTCCGCACCGTGTGCATGGCGTGGGCGGACCTGATGGCCCGGGTGGGGGCCGAATTACTCGAGGCCATCGCGGTGTCGCTTCAGTTGCCGGCCGATCACTTCAACGCCGCGTTCGAGGGCTCACCGGCCTGGATGGCGAAACTTATCCACTACGTCGGCGGGGTCGTCGAAGCAGCCGGCGCCCAGGGCGTCGGGGCCCACGCCGACTACGGATTCATCACCCTGTTGCTTCAGGACCAGGTCGGCGGCCTCCAGGTCCTGCCACCGGGCAGCGACGCCTGGATCGGGGTGGATCCGATTCCCGGGGCGCTCGTGGTGAACCTGGGGGAAATGCTGGAGGTCGCCACGCAGGGCTACCTGGCCGCCACGGTCCACCGGGTCGAGGCGCCGCCGCCGGGAGTCAACCGCTACACGATCCCGTTTTTCTGGTCGCCGCGGCTGGATGCCGTGATCGAGCCGGTGTCCCTGCCGCCGTCGTTGGCGGCCCAGGCCCGGGGCGTGAGCGATGATCCGGACAATCCGATGCTGGCGTCCTATGGTGCCAACGTGCTCAAAGGCTGGATCCGGGCGCACCCGGAGGTGGCCCGGATTCATCATCCGGAGCTTATCCGGGCGCCGGAACCGTCCTGAACGCCCGGCAGCCGGCCGGCCCGGTCAGGCCTTCGGCTGCGTGACGGCGTCGGCGAGTGACGCCAGGCCCTTTTCGAAGTCTCCGCCGACCATCTTGTCCATGTTCAGGAACAGGGCGAAGACCTTGCCGATGCCCTTGTTTTCCCCGCTCATGGTCCAGGTCACCTGGGTTCCGTTGGCGGACGGCGTGAACGTGAAGGTGGTCGGGTTGACCGCTTTGAACGGCTTGGTGAATTCGAGGGCGATCCGGATCCGGTCCGGCGCCGCGGAGTCGACGATCTCCATGGTGCCGGAGCCGGCTTTGCGGTTGCCGCTCCAGGCGTATTTGGCGCCGACACCGGCGTCGCTGCCCGCGTAGCTGCGCTCCATCGTCGGATCCACCGCATCCCATGGCGACCATTTGGTCCATTCATGGAAATTGTTGACGAGCGGGAAGATCTCCTCGGCCGGAGCCGGAATAACAGCGCTGCGGGTTACTTCAAAAGTTGACATGGGGCCATCCTAGGGTGTGGCCGGCCCGGGGAATGCCGGGCCGGCGCAGGTGTCAGTGGTCGGTTACCAGCGGGGGCGGTGCGGTTACATCTCGCCGAGTTCGAAGATCTCCAGCGTGAACCGTCCCTTGCCCTCGGCGAGGAACGGGTGCCCGTCGGCGAGCGCCGTGGCCGCTCCAAGGTCGTCGGCTTCGATGATGGTGTAACCGTTCAAGTCGGTGGCTTCCGGTGCCGAGCCGTCGTCCGCCACGGCGGCACGCGCGGGGGTGAAGGGGGCCCCGGCGTCGCGCAGTGCGGGTCCCACCTTCTCCATCCACGCACCCCAGGCGGCCATCTGCTCCGCGGACTGCTCCTCGGTGTACTGGTCCATGGGAGTGGCCGGTCCTTTGTACAGGAAGATGAATTTACTCATGACATGTCCTTTCGCAGGGGTTTTCGATGGTGTCAGGCTTTCCGGGTCCCATCAGGTGCCGGCGACTTCGCGGCCGGTGAATCCGATGAGGCGCTCCAGGCTCGCGGCCGATTCCTCGACCGGGACCTCAGCGGCGAAGCTGGCGCCGCGGGCCTGCTCGCTGATGGCGGCCCGGGCGAGGTCCAGGATGTAGTCGGTGAGGACGGGCGAGACGGCCAGTTCCTGCCCGGTGGCGGTCGCGAGATCCCAGGCGTGGACCAGCAGTTCAAGATTCAGGATGCTGGCCACGAGGGTGGCCGGCAGTTCGGCATGGCCCAGGTCCAGGCTGCCGCCGGTGCCGCGGGCGCGGAAGGCTTCGAGCGTCTCCCGGGCGGCCTCGGCGATCCGGATTTCCGGCGGCGCGTCCGGCTGGTCGGTGACGGCGGCTCCCAGCGCAGCGCCGATGGCGGCGATTGAGCCGTGCAGATGGTCCAGCAGCCCGGCGACGGTGAAGTCCTCGCAGGGCGTGGGCGAGGCCAGATCCGCTCCGTTCACACCGCGCAGGACACGCTGGGCGACGGCCAGGGCCGCCTCGGCGCTGGCCAGTTCATCCATCGGGTCGGGAACGGCCGACCATTCGTCCGGTCCCGCGTCGCCGCTGCGGGCCAGCAGGATGAGCCGGTCCAGGAAGTGGTCCCAGCCGACGGCGTGCGCCGCTTCCTGCTCCCCGGTCAGGCCCTCGTGAATGAGCTGGACGGTGGTTCCGCCGTCGACGGCCTCCAGGTTGACGGTCACCGTGGAGGCCCCCGGCGGCAGGTCACCGCTGCCCTCCCAGCCCCACGTGTACACAACCCGTTTGCCGGGTTCGATTTCCTGGAAGACCCCGACGGCGACATGGCCCGGGGTGATGGTCCACCGGTATTCGCCGCCGAGACGCAGGTCCACGCGCGCGGCAATGGTTTTCCACCGGCGCAGCCGCTCGGGTTCGGTGATCAGGGCGAACGCGGTGTCCGGATCCACCGGGAGAAAAACGGTTTTGTTGAATGACATCAGGCTTCTCCTTCGGAGGTGGGCGGGCGGAGCCGGCCGGCGTCCGCGACCAGCAGGTCCAGTTCGGCGGTCCAGAAGGCGTCAAACTGTTCACGCAGCCGGGCCATCCCTGCCGGGTTGAGCCGGTAAAACCTGTTCCTGCCTTCTTTCCGGGCCGCGACCAGCCCCACTTCGCTCAACAGCAGCAGGTGCTGGGAGATGGCCGACCGGCTGACCGGAAATTGCCCGGACAGTTCCGTGACCGTCCTCTCCCCCGCCGCGAGGAGCCGAAGCAGCGCGCGCCGGTTCGGCTCCGTGGCAACTTCGAGAAGATCCGGCACATTCATTATGTTAGTCATCACTAACGCATTTTGCAAGGTTCCACGCACCTTCCGGGGATACGCTGGCACGGTGCGAGGGAAGTGGATCCGGGCCGTACCGCCGGGCGCCCGGCTGATGGCCGGTTATCAGCGTCCGTGGCTGAAATCTGACCTGGCCGCCGGCGCGGCCCTGAGCGCCGTCCTCATCCCCGCCGGCATGGCGTACGCGGAGGCCTCGGGCCTGCCTGCCGTGACGGGACTGTATGCCTCCGTTATCCCGCTGCTCGCCTACGCCGTCTTTGGCCCCTCCCGGGTCCTGATCGTGGGCCCGGACTCAGCCCTGGCGCCGATGATCGCCGCCGCAATCGTGCCGCTGGCGGCCGGGAATTCCCGCCATGCCGTCGCCCTGGCCGGCGTCCTCTCCCTGATGATCGGGCTCATGCTGCTGGCCGGGCGTGTCTTCCGGCTGGGCTTCGTCACCGGCCTGCTCTCCAAACCGATCCGCGTGGGCTATCTCAATGGGATCGCGGTGACCGTCATCCTCAGCCAGTTGCCGAAGTTCCTGGGCATCCCGTCCCCGGGCGGCACGCTGGTCGAGAACGCAGCGGGTACCCTCCGTGCCGTCCTGCAGGCTGAGGTCAATCCCCTGGCCGTGCTGTTCGGCACCGGGACGGCGGCCGTGATCGCCGGCGCACGGTTCCTGCCGTGGCGGCTGCCCGGGGTGCTGCTTGCGGTCATGGCAGCGACGGCGGCCGCCGCCGCACTGGATCTGACGGCGGACCTGCCCATGGTGGGTGCGCTGCCGGGCGGCCTGCCCGGCCCGGCCCTCGGCGGGGTGACTCCGGAGGAGGTGTTCTGGCTCCTCGGGCCCGCCGCCGGCATCGCGCTGATTGCCTTCGCCGATACGTCGGTGCTGTCCAGGAGCCTCGCTGCCCGGGACGGCGTCAGGGTGGACGGGAATGCGGAAATGGGGGCGCTGGGAGTGGTGAATGTGGCCAGCGGGCTGTTCGGCGGTTTCCCGGTGTCCGGCAGCACCTCCCGGACACCGGTGGCGCTGGCAGCCGGCGCCAGGACCCCGCTCAGCGGGGTGGTGGCTGCCGCTTTAGTCGTGGTTTTTATGCTCGCCCTGCCCGGGGTCACCGCGTTCCTGCCCTCCAGCACGCTCGCCGTGGTGGTGATGGCGGCGGCGTCGTCGATTATCGATTGGCGGACCCTGATCCGGCTGTTCAGGATGAGCCGGGTGGAGGCCGGGCTGCTCCTGGCGACCTTCCTTGGGGTGGCTTTCGCGGGGGTCCTGGAGGGCGTTATGGTGGCGATCGGGCTGTCGCTGATCGCCTTTGTCCGCCGGGCCTGGGACCCCTACCGCACCGAGCTGGCCAGCGTCCTCGACGTCCCCGGATTCCACGACGTGATCCGGCACCCCGAGGGCCAGCGGATCCCCGGGCTCGTGATCGCCCGCTTTGACGCACCGCTCTTCTTCGCCAACGGCGCCGTCTTTACCGAGCACATCCGTACCCTCGTGGCCCATGCGCCCGGGCCGGTCCGCTGCGTGATCGTTGCCTCCGAAGCGATCACGGACCTGGACACCACCGCACTGGATGACCTGGTGGAACTCGACGACGAGCTGGACCGGCTGGGTATCAGCCTGGTGTTCGCCGAAATGAAGGGCCCGGTCAAGGACCGGCTGATCCGGTTCGGCGTCAGCAGCCGGTTCGGTCCCGGCCACTTCTTCCCCACCGTCAGTAACGCCGTCCGCAGCTACAAGCGCGACTACGGCCTCCCCTAGCGGTTTAGCCCAGCAGTGGAATGGCCTCAATACTGCCGTCGGGGGCCACAATGACCAGCACCCGGTTTGCGCTCACGCCGGCAAGGGCCGCAGCCAGCCTGGCGTCCGGCATCCCGCCGGTTCCGGCGCCGTTCCCAGCCCCGCCGCCCTCAGCCCCGCCGTCGGCGGCAGCATCCGCACCGGCATCCGCCGCCGCGGAGGCCGGGGAAGCGTCGGCGCGGGCCCAGACGGTGACCCCCGCCCCGGTGGCGTCACTAATGAGCCGTTGCAGCGGTGCGGGATCGGCGCCGGCGACCAGGATGACGTGCCCGATCCTCCGTTGCGGGGGCTGACCTGCCGCCGCCAGGATTTCGCGGTCACGGCGCCAGGCCGCGAAATGGTAGCCCGCCGCCAGCCCGGTG
>JBFGBS010000148.1:0-5804 GCA_041567475.1 Arthrobacter sp. | reverse complement strand
CTCTGTTTCCCGGTGCCGGAGTGCTGCGGCTGTCCCGGCGTTTTTGGGGCTCCCTGGCGATCATGCGTGGGCCGCTGCCATGCGGTGCATTCCGGCGCTGGCGCCGCGGGCCTTCAGCGACATCACGAACGCGAGGACGCCAGCCACGGCCCGGTAGAGGTCCACCGGGATCTCCTGGCCCAGTTCGCAGGCGGAATGGAGGGCCCGGGCCAGGGGAATGTCCTGGACCATGGGCACGTTTTTCGCCTCGGCCTCCGCCCTGATCCGGGCCGCGACGTGGCCCGAACCCTTGGCCACCACGCGGGGCGCCGCCTTGCCCGGCTCGTATTTCAGCGCCACGGCCACGTGCGTCGGGTTCACGAGGACGACGTCGGCATCCGCGATCGCGGCGATCATGCGGTTCCGGCTCATCGCCATCTGGCGTGCCCGGCGCTGCGAGCGGATCAGCGGATCGCCTTCGGCGTTCTTGTTCTCGTCCTTGACTTCCTTCTTCGACATCCGCGTCTTTTTCCGGTTGCGGCGCATCACGACGAAGAAGTCAGCCGCGGCCAGGGCGATGCCGGCGGCGACGGCGAACTGGATGAGCAGGGCGATCCCGTCCGACGCGGCGGCCACGACGCCGGAAACGGGCAGTCCGCCGGCGGTGAGGAGGACGGGGATGAGGCCCTGGACCACGCTGTAGAGCACCACCCCAACGACGCCGACCTTCAGCAGTGCCTTCGCCCCGCCCCAGAGCGCCTGGGTGCCGAACATCCGCTTGAGTCCGGGCAGCGGTTTGAAGTGCTCGAAGTCTGCCTTGAACTTCTTGAAGTGCACACCGCCTTGGAGGGCGGCACCGGCAAGGACCACCACGAAGACCACCACGAGCATCGGCGTCATGATGTCGGCCATGGACGCCAACCCGTGTTCCAGGGCCTGGAGCGCTTTGCCGGGGTCGGGGGCGGCAATGATGCCGCGGACGTTGAACATCTGGTCTGTCGCGGCGTTCGCGGCCCGTTCCACGGTGGAGGGCATCATGACCGCCGCGGCTCCGATCCCCACCCATGCGGTGAGGTCCTGGGAGCGGGAGAGCTGGCCCTTGGAACGGACTTCCTTCATCCGTTTGTCGGTGGCTTGCTCTGTCTTTTCACCGGAATCAGACATCAGTTCACCCCCAGCACTGTCTTGGCGGCCTGGTCGGCGAGGCTGGAGACGATCCGCGGCAGGGCCAGGAACATAAATCCGGCCAGCGTCAGGGTCAGCAGGATCTTGAGCGGGAATCCGAGCGCGAACGCGTTCAGCGCGGGCGCCACCCGGGTCAGGAGGCCCAGTCCGACGTCGGCCAGGAAGAGCACCACAATGAGCGGTCCGGCGATCTGGACCGCGGCGAGGAACATCCCGGTGACGGCCGTGACGATGGCTTCGACGGGCTGGGCCAGGTCGATGCCGCCCGCGAGCGGTAGCGCCGTGAAACTGCCCGTGAGGCCGGTGATGACCAGTTGGTAGCCGTCGGAGGCGAACAGCAGCGCGAGGGCGGCCATCTGGAGCAGGCGGGTGAACTGGGCGCCGTTGAGGTTCATCTGCGGGTCAAAGCCCTGGGCAAGCTGGAAGCCGCCGGCGAGGTCGATTAGGCTGCCGGCAGACTGGATCGCAGCGAAAATCACCAGCACAATGAACCCGAGGATCAGGCCTGTGACAAGTTCCAGGACCACCCCGGTGGCGAAGCCGGCCGTGTCCCGGGCCGCATAGCCGACGGAGACCCGCGGCGAGACCGCCAGCCCGAGACCGAGCCCCAGCGTCGCCTTGACCCGTGCGGGGAAGGCCCGGTAGGAGAACGGCGGCGCGACGATCAGGAATGCCGTCATCCGGACCGTGGCCAGCAGCAAGGCTTCCAGCCACGTCGGGTCGATCGGGACCGACACCTCACACGCCCCCGAGCAGGCCCGGGATCCGGGCAAACAGGTCGTAGGTGAAAGACACCATTTCCGTGATCATCCAGTGCCCGCACACCACGAGGGCTATGGCGACGGCCACGGCCTTCGGCACGAAGGACAGCGTCGCTTCCTGGAGCTGGGTGATGGACTGCACGAGAGACACCGCGAGGCCCACCACGAGTGCCGTCACGAGGACCGGCGCCGAGAGTTTGGCGCCCACGATCAGCGCCTGGAGGCAGATATCGAGGACGGCGTTGGCGTTCATCCGGTGCCCGCGTAGCTCTGGATCAGGGCGGTGATGATCAGTCCCCAGCCGTCCACGAGGACAAACAGCAGGATCTTGAACGGCAGGGAGATCATGACCGGCGGCAGCATCATCATGCCCATGGACATCAGCGCCGCGGAGACGACCAGGTCGATCACGAGGAACGGAATAAAGATCACGAAGCCGATGATGAACGCCGCACGGAGTTCAGAAATCATAAACGCCGGGATGAGGGTCGGCATCGGCACGGATTCAGGGGTTTCGGGGTTTTCCATGCCTGCCGCGCGCGTCATCAGCGCGATGTCCTCGTCCCGGGTATGGGCGAGCATGAATTGCTGCAGCGGACCCGAAGCGGCGCCGACCGCGCCGTTGAAGTCCAGGGTTCCGTTCAGGTACGGCTGGACCCCGATGGAGTTCATTTCGTTGACCACGGGCCACATCACGAAGATCGAGAGGAACAGGGCCAGGCCGGCGAGGACCTGGTTTGGCGGGATTGACGGCAGCGAGAGCGCGTTGCGGGTCATGGCCAGCACCACGAAGATCTTGGTGAAGGACGTCATCATCAGCAGCAGTGCAGGTGCCACCGAGAGCAGCGTGATCCCGATGAGGGTCAGGACCGCCGTGGAGGGGGCCCCGTCGACACCGTTGATCTGGATGTTGAGGCTTCCCTCGGGAGCCGTCGGATCCGTCGGGGGCACCGGCGGAATCGGGTCGATCGGCGTCGCGTGCCCCGGTGCGGCGTTCAGCCACAGCAGAAGGACCGCGCACAGCAGCGCGGCAAGTCCGAGTCCGAGAACCCTGCGGAAATCGGTACGGACGGTGTGGGTGGCGGGAGCACGATTCAATTGCGGCGTCCGCTCCTGAGCGCGGCGGCGGCCTGCTTCCAGGTCGAACCGGCCAGGATGGAACCGTGCAGCGGCGGGTGGCCGGGGCCCGGCCCGGCGGCGCTGCGGGCGTGGGCGCTGCGCTGGGCCGAACTGCGCCGGGAGACCAACGCATCGGCCGGGATATTCCCGGCCTCCTCGGCAGCCCTCTCCGGGGCGTACCCGGCGTCGACGTCCTGGGCCGGGACGTAGTCGTTCTGATCCGGGACGTAATCGTTCTTGTCGTAGCTATCGAAGGCGTGGCTGTTCCGGGCGGCGCGGCTGCCCTGCGCTGACCGGCTGCCCTGCGCTGTCCGGCTGTACTGTGCGGGGCGGGGCGTGGCCTCGGCGAGCATGCGGGCGAAGTCCCCCAGCGACCGGCTGGCCGCCGGTTCCCGGGTCTCTTCGGGTTCGGGCGGGATGTCTCCGGTGTGCAGGACGTTGACGGCATGGTCGGTCACGCCCAGCAGGAACCGTTGCCCGGCGGCGTCCACGACGACGACGGAGGCCCGTTGCCCGAGGCTCTGCCGGCTGACAACGGTCAATGCGCTCTCAGCCCGGCGCCGCCCGGTGCCTTTTCCGAGCCGGCGCTGCAGAAACCACATGAGGCCAAGCACCGCGCCCAGGGCCACGACTACCCGCAGCCCGAGGATCAGTGAGTCCATTCAGCTGAGCCCGTCGGCAACATCGAGGATCCGGGTAATCCGGATTGCGTAGTCCTGGTCCAGCACCACCACCTCGCCGTGAGCGATCAGCCGCCCGTTGAGCAGCACATCCGCAGGGGCGCCGGCAGAGCGGTCCAGTTCGATGATCTTGCCGGGTTCAAGCGAGAGCACATCGCGCACGGACATCCGGGTGCGGCCGATCTCGACCGTGAGTGCCATCTCGACGTTATTGATCCGGCCCAGCCGGCCGGCCACCGCGCTGCTGCCGGAAGCTTCACCGCGGTCCGGGGCCGTGCTGTTGTCCCGGAGCCGGACGGCGAACCAGGCAGCCGCGTTGTTCCCGTCGGAGAGTTCATAAACGGCGGTGTCCGGATCGGTCAGCAGCCCGGAGGCGTCGGATTCGCGCAGGTCCGAGAGCACCCCGGGGCCGAACACGGAGCTGGCGGCTTCCATCGCCGGGCGCAGCACATCGGTGACGGCGACCATGCCCGGCTGGAATCCGGCCATACCGCCCGCCGCCTCGTCCAGGAAGGTCCGGTCGATCAGCAGGAGTGCCAGATCGGCGGTGACGGAGCCGACGAACGTCGCCGTGACGGCCTGGCGCGCGTAGGCGGCCGCGGCCCGGCCCGGGACGAGGGCGAGGACCTTCAGTGCGACCGGGCTCGGCAGTTCCTCAACAAGTCGTTCCGCCGAGGACTCGTGCTTTGTCAGGGTGGTGCTCATCGGTGTCTCTCCTCGATTGTGACAATAACAGCGGCCGCGCGGGACCCGTTCCTGGCCGGCGCCGCGGTGGCCAGCCTGGTTCCGTCCAGCGTGACGTCAAACGGCCTGTTCTCCACGTGGGGCAGGGGCAGGACGTCGCCGACGGCGAGCCCCAGCACCTGGCTCGGGGTCACGAAGGACGTGGACAGCCGCACGGACAGTTCAACCGGCACCTGCTCGAGTTGAGCGCCGATCAGTGCCGGCGCGTACCCCCGGCTTTCTGACTGGTTGACCTTCTTCAGGCGTGCCAGGAGGATGCTGGCCGGTACCGCGAGGGTGGCTGGTGCGCTAACGTCGCCGACCGTCATGGTGAAGACGGCGACGATCATCAGGTCACCGGGTGCCGCGGCCTGGGCGAATTGGGAGTTGTATTGGATGGTGTCGACCCGGACGGCTTCAACGAGCAGCGGCCCCAGCGAGTAGCTGAGGTCCTCCAGTGCTTCGTCCATGAGTCCGCGGACCAGCGCCTGTTCGATCTGGGTGAATTTGCGGTCCGGCATGGGGGAATCGCTTGTGGCGCCGAGCATGCGGTTGACCCAGCCGAGCGCTGAGGGGCTGGGGAACTGCACCACGAGTTTGGCATCGCTGCCCTCGACGGCGCAGAGGACCATGGCGGTGACGGCGGGCAGGGAGGCGGCGTATTCGTCGTAGCTCTGCATAAAAACGTCGTCGAGCCGGACCACGGATTTAACCCGGACCTTGGCGGTGAGCTGTGTACCCCACTGGCGGGCGTAGGTTTCGAACGCCAGTTCCAGGACGCGGCTGTGCTCGCGCGCCAGCGTCGCGGGACGCCGGAAATCGTAGACGCTCACACTCCGCTCGCGCGCCACTGGCTGCTCTTCGATAACACTCACGATGGCCACTATCGGCACGGGAACCCGCGGGGTAAGGGTTCCGGCGACTATTTCTCCTCGAGGGCCAACGCTTCCGGAATCAGGGCCCGCACAACGTCGGCCTGGTCCGACAGGACCGCGATGTCCACCCGCCGGTTCAGCTCCATCAGCTCCGGGGTGGAGTCGTCGTTGACCTGCCGGGCGGAGCCGAAGGCGACCGCGCCGATGGTTCCTTGCGGGATGCCGCCCTTCTCGACCATGTGGCGCAGGACGTTGACGGCCCGTGCGGAGGAGAGTTCCCACGTGGACGGGTAGGCGGTAACTCCGTTCGCCGCGTGCCCTTCCACCATAATCTCCATGCCGGCCGGAGCCAACACGGGCGAGATGATCTTCAGGACCTGGGTGGCCCGGGCGGTCAGCTCGGGCCGGTCCGGGGCGAAGAATGTCTGCGATCCGACGAGTTTCACGGTCAGGCCGCGGGTATCGATCTGGAATTCCACGTT
>JBFGBS010000147.1:0-5901 GCA_041567475.1 Arthrobacter sp. | reverse complement strand
GAGGCATCCAACAGAACGGAGGGCGCCCACCGTCGGGCACGGCGCCGGACGGTGGCTACGAGGGCCGCGAAGATCAGCGGATAGACCGCCAAATAGCCGACATCCGCCAGTGAGATCCCGGACATGTCGGCGCCGCTGGCCGCGGCCAAAACATAATACTGGTCCCCGACGGCGAAACAGGTGACGGCTAGGGTGACGGCAACGCTGGGCATGCTCCAGAGCCACTGCCTCACCACCGCGGCCCAGCAGACCAGCGCCGGCATCCAGGTCGCCAGGGAACTGAGCCAGCCGTCGACCCAGGGGCTGAAATCAGAAGTGTGGGCCGTCAGCGCGGCTACGTACGCGGCCACGACGAGCCACATCGCGACGGCCGGACCGGATATCCCCCGGCCCCGCGCACGCCGTCGGCGCGACCACCGTAGGCCGGCCGCCAGCTGTTCCCCCATTGCTACTCCCCCAGGATGTTTGTCATCGCAGCCAATGTCCCGAGAATAGCCCACCGCCCCCGGTAAAGCCGGGACCACCGCGGGCGCCGTGCGGTGCGCTGACCCCAAGGCCTGCTCCAGCGCCCTGGCAACGGCGCCTGTGCGGACTGCCGGCGGTCTTAGACCGTGCAGACGTAGAGGCCGGCACGGCTTGCCGGGTCAACCCCGGCTGCCAGCTCGGCCAGGCGGCGGACGTGGCCCTTGGCCTGGTCCGCTCCGAAGGGCATGTCCTCCTCGGCCGCCCAGCTCACGGCGACATCCTCCAGGACATTGCCTTCGCCCTCGGTTTCGTAGCTGAGCAGGTCAGCGAGCACGCGGACCATGGCGTCCGGGACGCCCAGAAGCACGTCACTGGAGACATCGACCATGGCCAGTTCGTAGTGCGACCCCGCGGCGTGCACGGCGGCCCCGGCCAGCTCGCCGAGGCGCTCAATCTCGAAGTCGCTGATGTCCGGAATCCGCAGTGCTCCCGGCGCGGCGGCCCCGCCGCCCTCCAGGGCCGCGGCGTGCCGGAGGGCTTCGCTGTGGGTGGACACAAAGATTTCGGTGAAGCCCATGAAGCTGGTCCTTAGTTCTCTGGCGGCGCTGGGCCGCAGTTTCGGCGTCGCTTCAGCCTAGCCGCTTGCACGCACCAACGTTCCCGCCGGACCGGACACGCCGCGGCTGGGCTGGACATGCCCACCCGCCGGGCCGGACATTCCCCGGCTGGGCTGGACATGCCCACCCGCCGGGCTGGATATGCCCGGACATGCCCGGGCCTGGCCGCGACCACTGGACATATGCCCGCTATGTCCAGTGGTGGCCGCCTCCACGGGGCATGTCCATTGGTCGGGTCGGGGCAGGTGCCGGTCAGGGCAGACTTCGGGGGCCGGGTATCCGCATCAGCGCACGGCGACACGGATGCGGTTGCGCCACGGATCTTCAAAGCGCAGTTCGGCTCCCGTGTGGTGCGATGCCACGCCGGCGACCTTCAGCCGGTCCGCGAGCGCCCCGACGTCGTCGCCCGACGGAACCTCGATCAGCACCTCACCGAGGCCCAGCGTGTCCCGCCGGGGGCCGGCCCCCCGGCTGTTCCAGACGTTCATGGCCATGTGGTGGTGGTAGCCGCCGGCGGAGACGAAGAGTGCCTGGCCGTGCCAGCCGGCGGTCTTTTCGAAGCCGAGCGTGCCCACATAGAACTCGTGGGCGGACTGCACGTCGCCGACCTGCAGGTGGACATGTCCAACCCCGGCCGCGGCCTCGCGCTGGCCCGCGACCGATTCCTCGTTCAGGAACTCTTCCAGGTAGCGCTGCGGCGGAAGCGCGAGACTGTCCATGACCACGGTTCCGCCGTCCCAGGACCAGGCCTCACGTGGCCGGTCCCAGTAGAGTTCGATCCCGTTGCCCTCGGGATCGGTGAAGTAGAAGGCCTCGCTGACGAGGTGGTCCGCGCTGCCGGCGAATGACTGCGGCGCGTACTCGGCCGCGCTGGCCACCGTCGCGGCCAGCGCCGGCTGGTCCTCGAAGAGCAGTGCGGTATGGAAGAGCCCGGCCTCGCCGCGGGACGGAATCCTCAGTCCGGCAGCCGGGGCGAGGTGCACGAGGGGTTTCCGGCGGCGGCCCAGGTACAGCCCGCCGTCCTGTTCCGCCACGATCTCCAGGCCGAGGGCCCGCTGGTAGTAGTCCGACATGAGCTTCATGTCACCCACCTTGAGCATCACGGTTCCCATGGCCAGTTCGGCGGGAAGGAGATCCTGGGTGCTGGATTCTGCAGTCATGTGCGCTCCGGTTGTCCTGCGGCCACCGGCCATCGGTGACGTCGCCTACACCCAAATTAGTTGAAGGTTCAATATTTTTCAAGTGGGGCAGGCAGTGGGGCAGGCTTAGTCCGGCGCGACCCGTTCGCCGCGCAGCACGATGTGCCGCGGCTCGTGCAGGGTCGCCAGGTTGGTCCGTGGATCCTCGGCGCAGACCAGGACGTCGGCGCTCGCTCCCTCGCTGATCGCGTCGGCGCCGAGCCAGGTCCGGGCCGCCCAGGCCCCGGCGTCGAGGGCCGCCGGGGCGGGCAGGCCGGCGGCGTGCAGCGCCTGGATTTCGTCTGCGATGCGCCCGTGGTGGATCACGCTACCGGCATCGGTGCCGGCGTAGATGCGGACACCGGCTTCGAAGGCCTCGCAGATCCGCTCGCCGCGGCGCTGCCACAGCGCCCGCATGTGCGCGGCGTAGCGCGGGAATCCCGCGTCGGCGCGGGCGGCGATGTCCGGAAAGGTTGCGATGTTGATGAGGGTGGGGACGATCGGGACGCCCTGCTCCACGAACCGGGGAAGGTGCCGGGGAAGGAGCCCGGTGGCGTGCTCGATGCAGTCGATCCCGGCGTCGAGCATGTCATCCAGGGTGTCCTCGGCGAAACAGTGCGCGGTGACGCGCGCGCCTTCGTCGTGGGCGGCCGCCACGGCGTCCTTGAGGACCCGGGCCGGGAAGCTCGGGGCGAGGTCCCCGGCGCCGCGGTCGATCCAGTCGCCGACCAACTTGACCCACCCGTCTCCGGCCCGCGCCTGCTTGCGCACCGCCTCCACGAGCTCCTCAGGTTCCACCTCGACGGCGAAATCCCGCAGGTAGCGCCGGGTCCGGGCAATATGCCGTCCGGACCGGATGAGGCGCGGCAGGTCCGCCCGCTGCTGCACCCAGCGGGTGTCGTGGACAGCCCCGGCGTCGCGCACCAGCAGGGTGCCCGCGTTCCGGTCCGCGACCGCCTGGTCCTCGGCGGTTTGGGCAGTGACGTCCCCGCCGGGGCCGAGGCCAATGTGGCAGTGGGCGTCCACGAGTCCCGGGATCACCCAGCCGGCGAGGACACGGTCCGGTGCGCGGGCGGGGCGCCGGAAGGTCAGGGCCCCGCCGACCGACCACAGGCCGTGTTCCTCCCGGTCCGGCGCGGTCAGCACCGGGCCGCTGAACTCGATGATCCTGGTCATGACTCCAAGCGTAGCCCTCCGGCCGGCTCCGGCCCGGTCATACTCCGGCGCCCGGGCCGGCCTGTGATAGCTTCATCTACGACCACACGGGTGCCCCTGCAGGGGCTGAGATCGGGCTGACGCAGCCTGCGACCGTTGAACCTGTCCGGGTAATGCCGGCGAAGGAAGTGAGTAATCCTTTGAGCACCACAGAGACACAGCAAAGCCCTGCCCTCAACCAGGGCCGCCAGGACCGGAACGCCGCCACGCAGTCGCTCAGGGCGCACTCCCTGGCCTTCATCACGGACGAGGAACACGGCATCCGCGTTCCGGTGACCGAGATTGCCCTGGAGGATTCGCCGGGCGGGGCCGCGAACGCCCCGTTCCGGACCTACCGCACCGCCGGGCCCGGCAGCGATCCCGTCCGCGGGCTGGCACCGTTCCGGGCCCCGTGGATTGAGCGGAGGCACGACACCGCACCCTACAGCGGCCGGGAACGGAACCTGCTGGACGACGGCCGGACCGCCGTGCGCCGCGGCGCCGCCTCGGCCGAGTGGAAAGGCACCCGGCCGGTGCCCCGGCGGGCCATCGACGGCCGCACGGTGACCCAGATGCACTACGCGCGGCGGGGCGTCATCACCCCGGAAATGCGGTTTGTGGCCCTGCGGGAGAACTGCGAGGCGGAGCTAGTCCGCAGCGAAGTCGCCGCCGGCCGCGCCATCATCCCCAGCAACATCAACCACCCCGAGTCCGAACCCATGATCATCGGCAAGGCCTTCCTGGTCAAGATCAACGCCAACATCGGCAACTCGGCCGTCACCAGTTCCATCGCCGAGGAAGTGGACAAGCTGCAGTGGGCCACGCAGTGGGGCGCGGACACCGTCATGGACCTCTCCACGGGCGACGACATCCACACGACCCGCGAGTGGCTGATCCGCAACTCCCCGGTCCCGATCGGCACCGTCCCCATCTACCAGGCGTTGGAAAAGGTCAACGGCGAGGCCAGCGCGCTCACGTGGGAGGTCTTCCGGGACACCGTGATCGAACAGTGCGAGCAGGGCGTGGACTACATGACCATCCATGCCGGCGTGCTGCTGCGCTACGTGCCGCTGACCGCGAACCGCGTCACCGGCATCGTCTCCCGGGGCGGCGCCATCATGGCCGGCTGGTGCCTGGCCCACCACCGGGAGAACTTCCTGTACACGCACTTCGATGAGCTGTGCGAAATCTTCGCCAGGTACGACGTCGCCTTCTCGCTCGGGGACGGCCTGCGCCCGGGCGCGACGGCGGATGCCAACGACGCCGCACAGTTTGCCGAACTGGATACGCTCGCCGAACTGACGAAGCGGGCCTGGGAGTTCGACGTGCAGGTCATGGTGGAGGGGCCCGGCCACATTCCCTTCCACCTGGTCCGTGAAAACGTCGAACGCCAGCAGGAACTCTGCCAGGGCGCCCCGTTCTACACGCTCGGGCCGCTGGTCACGGACATTGCCCCGGGCTACGACCACATCACCTCGGCGATCGGCGCCACCGAGATCGCCCGCTACGGTACGGCCATGCTTTGCTACGTCACGCCCAAAGAACACCTCGGGCTGCCGAACAAGGACGACGTTAAGACCGGGGTCATCACCTACAAGATCGCCGCCCATGCCGCCGACCTCGCCAAGGGCCACCCGGGCGCCCATGAGCGCGACGACGCCCTCTCCAGGGCACGGTTCGAATTCCGCTGGCGCGACCAGTTCGCGCTTTCCCTGGACCCGGTCACGGCCGAGGCCTTCCATGACGAAACGCTGCCGGCCGAGCCGGCCAAGACAGCCCACTTCTGCTCCATGTGCGGACCGAAGTTCTGTTCCATGCGGATCAGCCAGGACATCCGTACCGAATACGGTTCCGCGGAGTCACAGGCCGCCCTGGCCGAGATGGCGGCCGGGATGCGGGAGAAGAGCCAGGAGTTCCTCGCCTCGGGCGGGAAGGTGTACCTGCCGGAACCGACCGTCGCCGGCCGCGGCTAAGAGCACGGAGCCGGCCGGTTGCGGCACTGGCCGGCCGGCTCCCGTTCAGCAGGCCTGCGCGTGGTGGGACCGGCTGACGTCGGCAATGAAGGAGCGGATGATCCGGCTACCTTCCGCCGAATCCTGGGGCCGGTGCCCGCCCGCGGCAACGTGGTGCAGGGCGCCGGTCTCGCGCAAGTAACCGGCAATTTCCTCGTACAACGGTTCCCACCCGCCCGTCAGGACCAGGGTGGGCACACCGGGGACGATCTGGAGCGGCGCTTCCCAGGGCGGAGCCTGCAGCCGCAGCCGCCGGGCTGCGCGGACGGCCTCCGGCGTGGTCGGCCCGGGGGCATCGGCGGAGAACGCCCGCCGGAGGTACTCGCGCTGGAATTCCTCGTCGCTGAGCTGGTGGCGGACCTCATAGAGCGGCTGCATCAAGGCCCGGTGCGCCGCCGTCGCCGGCAGTTCAGCCGTCAGCGACAGGCAGGCCGG
>JBFGBS010000146.1:0-5909 GCA_041567475.1 Arthrobacter sp. | reverse complement strand
GCGGAGTCCATGATGCGCTGCTTGCCCGTGTAGAACGGGTGGGACTCGGAGGAGATTTCGACGTCGATGACCGGGTAGGTGTTTCCGTCTTCCCACTCGATGGTCTTCTTGGAAGACACGGTGGACTTGGTCAGGAACTGAACGCCGGAAGCCAGGTCGTTGAAAACAACAGCTTCGTACTTCGGGTGGATATCAGACTTCATAATTGGGCCTTTGTTCGCACAACTGGATTTTGCCAGCTGCCAGGTATGAATGGGATGGCTCACGGAAAGTACCGCACAGCCAGCAATCAAGCATAGCGGAAAACCGGCGGCGCTGTTGACTACCTGTGGTATCGGCAGGTGACCGGCAGGTGTCCAGCCAGTTACCGGCACGGCGCAGCGGTCAGTGGCGCGGCCGCAGTTCCCAGAATGCGACGGCGGATGCTGCCGCGACGTTGAGCGAATCAACCCCGGCACGCATGGGGATCTTGACCGCGAGATCGGCGGCAGCCAGGGTCTCCGCGCTCATCCCCGCCCCTTCCGTGCCCAGCACCAGCGCGAGCCGTTCGGGCCCGCGCGCGGCCAGTTCGTCGAGGGTCACGGCGTCGTCCGTGAGTTCCATGGCCGCGACGGTAAAGCCGTGGCGGCGGAGTTCGGCGAGGCCGTCCTGCCAGTCATCAAGGCGGGCCCACGGGACCTGGAACACGGTTCCCATACTCACCCGGACGCTGCGCCGGTACAGGGGGTCGCCGCAGCGCGGCGAAACCAGGACCGCGTCGACGTCGAGCGCGGCCGCGGAGCGGAAGATCGCCCCCACATTCGTGTGGTCCACAATGTCCTCGAGCACCGCGACCCGACGGGCGCCGGCCAGCAGCTCAGCCAGCGGCACCGGAGCCGGCCGGTGCATGGCGGCCATCGCCCCGCGGTGCAGGTGGAATCCGGTGATCTCCTCCAGCAGCGCGGCGGAGCCGACGTAGGCCGGCACCTCCGGGTATTGCGCGAAGATGTCCTCAAGGTCCCCGAGCCATTTCTCGGCCAGGAAGAAGGACCGGGGCCGGTGGCCTGCGGCCAGCGCACGGCGCAGGACCCGGGAGGACTCAGCGATGTACAGGCCCTCGGCAGGCTCCCGGACCTTGCGCAGGTGCACGTCAGTGAGGCGGGTGTAGTCACTCACCCGGGGATCCCCGGCCGAGTCGAGATAGTGCAGGGTCATGGTGCGGTCATTTCAGCAGGTTGGCGATCAGGAAGCCCAGCGCGACGAGGCCGAGGGTAAAGATGACGCCGCGCAGGACGGCCGGGGGCAGCCGTCGGCCCACTTTGGAGCCGACCAGTCCCCCGATCATGGAACTCAGTGCAATCAAGGCCACGACGCCCCATTCGATCCGGTCGAAGGCAAAGAGCATGTAGGAAACGGCGGCCACGACGTTCACCCCGAGGACGAGGACGTTTTTCATGGCGTTGGCGTTCTGGATGGTCCCGGTCATGAACACCCCGAGAATTCCAACGAGCAGGATCCCCTGCGCGGCGACGAAGTAGCCGCCGTAGACGCCGGCGAGGTAGACGAGGACCACGAGCCAGACGCCGTGACTGCGGTCGCGGAGGGCGTGTTCGGGGTTCTGCTCGCGGTCCTTCACCCAGCGCTGGAGCCGGGGTTGGAAGAGGACCAGCAGGAGGGCCAGGACAATCAACACCGGCGCCGCGGAGTGGAACACCCGCTCGGGCAGGTTCAGCAGCAGGTAGGCGCCGGTGACGCCGCCGAGCAGCGAGGCGGGCAGGAGCCGGAGCAACTGCTTGCCGCGGCCCGCAAGCTCCCGGCGGTAGCCCCACGCGCCGGCGGCGTTGCCGGCGACGAGTCCTGTCGCGTTGCTGATGGAGGCCGTGACGGGGGCGTAGCCGAGCGCTACCAGGACCGGGAAGGTCACGAGCGTGCCGGAGCCGACCACACTGTTGATGGTGCCCGCCCAGAGCCCGGCGAAAAAAATGATAACGCTGTTGAAGAACTCCACGCGCGCTCAGCAGCCCCCGGTCAGTGGCGTGCGGTGGCGGTGTACCGGCCTGCGTTGGTGCTGACGACGAGCGGCAGGCCAAAGGTCTCGCTCAGGTTTTCGGCGGTGAGGACCTCGGTGAGCGGGCCGGCTGCAACCACGCCGCCGTCGCGCATCAGCATGGCGTGGGTGAAGCCGGGCGGGACCTCTTCGAGGTGGTGGGTGACGAGGACGATCGCGGGGGCGGACTCGTCACGGGCGAGTTCGCTCAGCCGCCGGACCAGGTCTTCGCGGCCGGCGAGGTCGAGTCCGGCACCGGGCTCGTCGAGGAGCAGCAGTTCCGGGTCCGTCATGAGGGCACGGGCGATCTGCACGCGCTTGCGTTCGCCTTCGGAGAGCGACGCGAACGGCCGGTTGAGCAGCGGGCCCATCCCCCACTCGTTCAGCAGTCCGAAGGCACGGCGCTCATCGGCCTTCTCGTAGCCTTCCCGCCAGCGGCCCGTCACTCCGTAGGCGGCGGTGACCACCACGTTGAGGACGTTTTCCTGTTCCGGAATGTGGTTGGCGAGGGCGGCCGACGAGAGCCCGATCCGGGGCCGGAGTTCGAAGACGTCGACGGCGCCGAGAACTTCCTCGAGGATGCCGGCCATGCCGGAGGTGGGGTGGAGCCGCGCGGCGGCGACCTGCAGGAGAGTGGTCTTGCCGGCGCCGTTGGGACCCAGGATCACCCAGCGTTCGCCTTCGTTGACCTGCCAGTCGACCTTGTCCAGCAGGGTTTTCGCCCCGCGCACAACGCTGACGGCGGCCATTTCAAGAACATCACTCATAGGAGTAGACACTAGGACAAAATGGCGGACGACTGATAACCGGCGCCACGCTTGCGCGGTGCTGACGCGGCGCTGATCCGCCGGCCCGTCATGTGCGCGCCTCCGGGCTCCGCGGATTCGGGCGCGTACGTGCCCGCTCGCTAGGATTGCAGCCATGAGTTCGAACGTGACCGCGGTCAGCTACGGCCTGAAATTATCCCTTCCCGACATCCAGCACGTACGCACGGCCCTGGCCGCGGCCGGCCTGAGCATTGATGCCGAGACCCGCACCGGCGATGACCGGTTCTCCGTGCACACCGCGGAGTGCACACTCGGGACCGGGACCGGTCCGGGCACGGCGGACCTCGCCGGGATACGCCGGCTGCTCGCCGGGACCGGCGTCGACGGTGTGGATACCGCACTGGTCCCCGTCGGGCTGCGCACTGCCGCCCGGAAGTTTCTGATCATGGATGTGGACTCGACCCTCATCCAGCAGGAAGTCATCGAACTCCTGGCCGCCTACGCCGGCAAACGCGAAGAGGTGGCAGCGGTGACCGAAGCCGCCATGCGCGGCGAACTCGATTTTGCCCAGAGCCTGCATGCCCGGGTGGCGGTCCTTGCCGGGCTGCCGGCCGGCGTCGTCGATTCCGTCCGCGCCGAAGTCAGGCTCACCGACGGCGCGGCGGAACTGGTGGCGGCATTCCAGGCCGCAGGCCACGCCGTGGCCGTCGTATCCGGCGGATTCAACCAGATTCTTCGCCCGATCGCCGCGGACCTCGGACTGGATTACTGGATCGCCAACGAGCTGGAGATTGTCGACGGCGCCCTCACCGGGAAGGTCCTCGGCGAAGTGATCGACCGCGCGGCCAAGGAGAAGTACCTGCGGGAATGGTCGGCCGCGGAGGGGATTCCCATGGAGCACACGATCGCCGTCGGCGACGGGGCCAATGACCTTGACATGCTCGGCGCCGCCGGGATCGGGATTGCCTTCAACGCCAAGCCTGCCGTGCGGGCCGCCGCTGACGCCGCGGTCAACATCCCGCACCTGGACGTGGTGCGGCACATCACGGGTGTGTGATGCGCTGGTCCGCCAGATGACGAATCGCGGCAATGTTCGTCAGGAACATTGCCGCGATCCGTTATTTCGCCGGGTCCGGGGCTAGTTGCCGGTGCCCTTGCCGAAGTACTCCGAGCCGCCGGCGTACTCCGTGTGTCCGGATTCGACGTCGGCCGTGACCATCTTGACGATCTCGGCGGCAAATTCCTGCACCGAGAAGAGCTTCCCGGCCTCGGCGCGGCGCGCTTCGATGGCGCCGGGCGCGGCGCGGTCCAGCAGCGTCGCGGTGACTGTGCCTTCGATCATGTCCCCGGACACCACCACAAGGGTGATGCCCTTCTCCGCGAGGGCGGGCACGAGTTCGCGCAGGGCGTCCTCACCGGCACGCTTGGACCGGGCGACCTGCTCGTAGTCGGGCATGGTGGGGACGGTGTTGATGAAGTGGGCCTGGTGGCTTGTCACGAAGACAACCCGTGAGCCTTCGGCCATCAGCGGCACCGCAGCGTTGAGCATGTTGACCTGCGCGTCGCGGTTGAGCTTGAGCGCGTAGCCCTCCTCCATGCCGGATTCCATGCCGCCGGAAGCGTTCAGGACCAGGATGTCGAGCGAACCGAAGTTCTCCATCGCGGCACTGACCAGGGCCTGCACGCCCTCCTGGCTCGTGAGGTCGGCGCCGACAGCGGCAGCGCGGCCGCCGTTGGCTTCGATGTCGGCCACTACCTTGTTCGCGCGGGGCGCCTTCTGGCGGTAGTTGACAACGACGGCCGCGCCTTCGGCGGCGAGCAGCTTGGCGACGTCAGCGCCGATCCCCCGCGATGATCCGGTCACGATCGCTGTTTTGTTATCCAGCAGTCCCATTCGAGCTCCTTTTGTTCCAAACGTCCAAATACTGTCGGGCTGCTGTCAATCATGCCAGCGGGGCCGGGTATTTGAGTTGTTCAGGACCAACAAAGAAGCCGCGACCGGATAGTTCCGGCGGCACGGACGGATTCAGCCGTGGTCGATGCGGATTTTCTTGCTGGTCTCCCTCGCAGCCGGCTCGGGAGCGGGCGCGCGCACCTCAAGGACTCCGTCCTTGTACGTGGCGGTGATGTCCTCTTCCCTGGCCCCCGCGGGCAGCGAAATGCTGCGGGTGAACGAGCCGTAGCGGAACTCGGAACGGTAACCGGCCTTGCTCTTGTGCTCGGATTTCTCTTCGCGCTCGGCCCTGATGTGCAGCATGCCGTCGCTGACGGAGACGTCGACGTCCCGGTCAGGATCGATCCCGGGGACCTCGGCACGGACCACAAGCGTGGACCCGTCCTGGAACTGTTCGACTTTGATCGTAGGCGTCACGGCAAGATCGCCGTCGAGGAACCGCTTGATCGGCTCCAGCATGTCTGAGGGCGCCCACTTGTTGACTTCGGCCATGGCCTTCCTCCTGGTTGCATGCCCCGTCCTCGATACGGCGGGGCTGTAGCCCAGTACACGCCCCCGGGGTGCCGCTGGCAAGGGCCGAAAGGCTTGTGGGGCGGCCCGGATCCGGGTCCGGGCCGCCGGGGCCTAGTGGCCCATGCCGAGGCCGCCGTCAACCGGGATGATCGCGCCGGAAATGTAGGCCGCCTCGTCACTGGCGATCCACCGGACGACGTCGGCAACCTCGGAAGCCTCGGCGAAGCGGCCGGCGGGGACCTTGCTGAGGTAGTCCTTCTGGGTCGCTTCGGTGAGTTCGGCCGTCATGTCCGTGTTGATGAAGCCCGGTGCGACGACGTTGGCGGTGATGCCACGTCCGCCGAGTTCGCGGGTGAGCGAGCGGGCGATGCCGACCAGGCCTGATTTTGAGGCCGAGTAATTGATCTGGCCGGGGGCGCCGAACATGCCCGAGACCGAGGAGATGAGAACCACACGGCCCTTCCGGGCCCGGATCATGCCCTTGGACGCGCGCTTGATGACGCGGAAAGCCCCCGTGAGGTTGGTGTCGATCACCGAGGTGAAGTCGTCCTCGCTCATCCGCATCAACAGGGTGTCCTTCGTGATGCCCGCGTTGGCGACCAGGACTTCAACCGGGCCGTGGGCTGCTTCGACTTCGGTGAAGGCAGCG
>JBFGBS010000145.1:0-5917 GCA_041567475.1 Arthrobacter sp. | reverse complement strand
GTTCTCGTCGGGGCCGAGGATTTCAGCCCCGAGCGCCACCGCAAAGGGCGCCAGCCTGGAGGGGGCCGGGATCTCGTCCAGGTGCAGTTCGCGCCGGATCCGGGCATGGCGCAGAGTTCCCAGGGCAAACAGGAAATCCGCTGGAACCTGATCGATTGAGCTCACCATGGAAGATTATGCACTCGGCGGCCGGCAACCCGACAGGCTCGCCGCCGTCGGGCGGATGGCCTGCCGGGTGCGGCCGGATCAGCCGGCGGCCAACTCACGCCTGATAGCGGCCAGGAACGAATCGACATCGTCCTCCGTAGTGTCAAACGAGCACATCCAGCGGACCTCGCCGGTGGCTTCGTTCCAGTCGTAGAAGCGGAATGCCGTGCGCAGCCGGTCCGCCACTCCCGCCGGCAGGATGGCGAAGACCCCGTTGGACTCGGTCTTCTGGCTCAGTTCCACTCCGGGGATGGCCTCGACGCCGGCGCGCAGCCGGGCGGCCATGGCATTGGCGTGCGACGCGGACCGCAGCCAGAGGTCCCCGTCCAGCAGGGCGATGAACTGGGCTGACATGAACCGCATCTTCGACGCGAGCTGCATGTTCATCTTGCGCAGGTAGATCAGGCCGGAGGACGCTGCCGGGTTCAGGGAAACGACGACCTCGCCGAAGAGCAGGCCGTTCTTCGTGCCGCCGAAGGAGAGGATGTCGACGCCGGCGTCGCGGGTGAATGCCCGCAGCGGAACACCGAGGTGCGCGGCGGCGTTGGCGAGCCGGGCGCCGTCCATGTGCAGTGTCATGCCCTTGGCGTGGACATGCTCCGCGATGGCGCGGACTTCCTCCGGGGTGTAGCAGGTGCCGAGCTCGGTGGTCTGGGTGATGGATACCGCCAGCGGCTGGGCGCGGTGTTCGTCGCCCCAGCCCCAGGCTTCGCGGTCGATCAGCTCGGGCGTGAGCTTGCCGTCCGACGTCGGAACCTGCAGCAGCTTGATGCCGCCGACGCGCTCCGGCGCGCCGTTCTCATCCATGTTGATGTGGGCGGTGGCTGCGCAGATGACGGCGCCCCAGCGCGGCAGCAGGGACTGCAGGGCCAGGACGTTGGCGCCGGTGCCGTTGAAGACCGGGAAGCACTCGATCCCCGCACCGAAGTGTTCTTCCATCAGTTGGTGCAACCGCGCCGTGTACTCATCCTCCCCGTAGGAGACCTGGTGTCCCTCGTTGGCGGCGGCGAGGGCCGCCAACACCTCGGGGTGGACGCCGGAGTAGTTGTCCGAGGCGAAGCCCCGGACGGAGGGGTCATGGAGCCGTGCCGCGGTGTTCGCAGGGGCGGCTACAACAGTGCTCGTCATCGATTTGCTCACGCTTTCAGTCTAGGAGATCCGCTGTCACTGCATAGTTCACGGAATCAGGGGCAGCCGCTGGCCGTTCACTTGAGCGGCGGGGGAGTCGAAAAGCCCGACGATGGCGGCCGCAAGGTCCTCCACGTCGGTGAATCCGGGAAAGTTCCGTTCCGGGGATTTGGTCCGCATCCCGGCGTCGACGAGGGCCTTCACCACGAAGATGGTTGCCGCGCTGTGCTGCTCGAGCGGGCCTTCGGTACGGCCGGACTGGGCCCGCCGGAAACCATCGGCAACCGCGCGGGTCCAGGCCTCTGCGGCGGCTTTGGCAGCCACATAGCTGGCGCCGCCCGCGGTCGGGTTGTCCACCGCGGTGGAGGAGACCATCGCGAAGCGTCCGGTGCCCGAGGCCGCCAGGTCGTCATAGAACGCCCGTGAGACATTGCGCACGGTGGTGATGGCGCCGCGTTCCAGGAAGTCCCAATCTTCGTCGCTCTGGTCGGTGATGCCCTTGGCGCCGCGCCAGCCGCCCACGAGGTGGATGACGCCGTCGACCGTCGCGGCACCGGACAGGCTGGCGTGTACCTGCCCGCGCAGGGCCTGGACCTCGGTGGGGCTGGCCAGGTCGCACACGAGGGGCGTCACACCGGCGCCGGCCGCGGCGGCTGCCGCCTTGATGCGGTCGCCGTCCGAGCCGACGGTGAAGACGGTGTGGCCGGCCTCGTGCAGGGCGCGGGCGGCGGCGATCCCGGACGGACCGCTGCCGCCGGTGACCACAACAGTGAGTCCGGTTGCCGGACTCATGCGGCGTTCATGGCCTGGCTGGCGCCCTCGGCGGTCACCGCGGCGGAGCCGGCCGTGATGCCGGCCGTGGACTCGATCACGGGACGCATCTTCTTCTCCAGCGCTTCGTAGAACATGGACAGCGGGAACTCGTCGTCGAGCACCTGGTCCGTCAGCCCGCGCGGCGGTCCGTCCAGCGGCAACGCGTCCGGGCCCTTGGCCCAGACCGAGGCCGGGTTGGGCGTGACCGTGCCGGAGACCAGGTTGTAGGCGGCCAGCCAGTGGGCCGTCTTGGGCCGGTCGATCGAACGCCAGTACAGTTCCTCGATTTTGGCGCCGAGTTCAATCACGACGTCGGCGGCGGCATCCCAGTCGATGCTGAGTTTGCTGTCAGTCCAGTGCAGGACGTGGTGCTGGTGCATCCAGGCGAAGAGCAGCTGGCCGCCGAGGCCGTCGTAGTTGCGGACGCGGCTGCCGGTGATGGCGAAGCGGAAGATCCGGTCAAAGATGACGGCGTACTGGACGAGTTTGGCGTGCCGGCGCGCTTCGGGATCGGCGTCTTCGTCCTTTTCGATCTTCACGGACTCCCGGAACGCGGTCAGGTCGCAGCGCAGTTCCTCAAGCGAGTAGAGGAAGAAGGGCATGCGCTGCTTGATCATAAAGGGGTCGAACGGCAGGTCGCCGCGCATGTGGGTGCGGTCGTGGATCAGGTCCCACATCACGAATGTTTCCTGGGTGAGCTTCTGGTCCGCCAGCAGGGCCGCCGCATCTTCGGGCAGCTGGAGCGAGGTGATGTCCGCGGCGGCGCGGAGGACACGGCGGAACCGTGCGGCCTCGCGGTCCGCGAAGATTGCGCCCCACGTGAACGTCGGGGTTTCGCGGACCGCCACGGTTTCCGGAAACAGCACGGCGGAGTTGGTGTTGTAGCCGGGCGTGAAATCGAGGAAACGGATCGGCACGAACAGCTTGTTGGAGTATTCGCCGGCTTCGAGTCCTTCGATGAACGCAGGCCAGATCACCTCGATCAGGACCGCCTCAACGAACCGGTTGCTGCTTCCGTTCTGGGTGTACATCGGGAAGACGACGAGGTGCTGCAGGCCGTTGATGCGGTGCTGCTGCGGCTGGAAGGCCTGCAGCGAGTCAAGGAAGTCCGGGACGCCGAAGCCGGAGCCGGCCCAGCGGTCGAAGTCGGCGACTAGGAGTTCCAGGTACCGGGCGTCATGCGGAAATGCCGGTGCGAGGGCGGTCACAGCGGCAGTAATGGTGCTGACATGTCCGGCGGCGGCCTCGTGCATGGCGGTGTCCGGAATGGATCCGTCCTGGACCTGGAGTCCCTGGAGCTGTGTCGCGGCGGCCTTGAGCCGGAGCCAGTCCCGGGCATCGGGCGTGATCGGGCCGGAGGTGGTGGGTGCGGTCGTAGTCATCATCGACAGGCGCCTTTCTGGTTGCTTGATCGTCTACGGCGAGCGTAGCAAGCAAGCGGTATCCCTAATGCAAAATTGCTTTGAGAATAAGAAAGACTGTTGCATTGGTACCCGCAGGCCCGCCCCAGGGACAGCACGGGGCGGGCCTGCCGGTCCCTCGTCAGGCCTCGGGGTCCTCCGCGGGGACGAGCTTGAGGGACACCGAGTTGATGCAGAAGCGCTGGTCCGTCGGCGTTCCGTAGCCTTCGCCGTCAAATACATGGCCCAGGTGGGAATCACACTGTGCACAGCGGACCTCCACGCGGTCCATGCCCAGGGTGCGGTCGTGGATATAGCGGACGGTTCCGTCTGCCAGCGGTGCCCAGAAAGACGGCCAGCCGCAATGCGAGTCGAACTTCTCCCGGCTAGTGAACAGCTCGGACCCGCAGGCTCGGCACTGGTAGACGCCGGCGGTATGGGTGTCCCAGTATTCGCCGGTGTACGGCCGTTCCGTGCCCGCCTGGCGCAGGACGCGGTATTCCTCGGGCGTCAGTTCCTGCCGCCACTGCTCATCTGTTTTGGCAGTGGCCGCGCCGGCATCCGCTGCCTCGGACGTTGCCGGGTCCGTGCCGGGGTTCGTACTCACGTGCTCTGACTTCCTACTGAAGATACTCATGCCTGAACAACGCTCAGGAGTCGCCGATAAATCCCGAACCGGCGTACAGATGGAGCACAGGCAGACCCAGCCGGTCCTGGGCCTTGTTGGCCCAGTCGGTGTGGAAGGTATCGGCCAGGGCATGCGGGCGGGTGACCACAACGGCCTGGCCCGCGCCCAGTTCCTTGACCTTGGCGACCAGCTCCTCGACGGGCTTGCCGTCCACAACTTCGCCCGTGACGCCCCCGCCCAGGCCTGCCAGGGCCTTCAGTGAGGTAGCGAGGGCCTCCGCCGCTTCGGCACGGGCCTCGGCAGGGTCGGGGGAGTGGGACGTCAGTTCTCGGAAGGCCTTTGCGATTTCCAGCATGGAAAGGTTCTCGAGGAAATCCACCAGAAGATGGCGTTCGGTGTTGGCCGGGACCAGGACCACCAGCGGCGCGTCCCCTCCGGCCAGCAGGGTCTGGATGTTGACGCGGTCATCGGCGCCGAGGGGCTCTTCTGTCAAAATGACGATTGGATCACTCATGCCCCCAGCCTAGCCCCGCGCCGCCGGGCCTGCACGGATATGGCCGGCGACGCCCGGGAGCCGCCTGCCTGCAGCAGCGGGGCCTGCAGTCGCGGAGCCGCGGAAGCAGGCCGGGGCCGCTGAAGCAGGCCGGCACTTGGACACGCCCGATGCCGGGGCGGCGCCGCACGTCAGTCAGAATGGTGACATGGCATCAACGCGTCTGTTTCCGTCCGACACACTGCGCAACCCGGCCGCGCCGGGCAACGGCACCCCCGCGACCCCCGCGCGCGACGGCACCGCCGCCGTCGTTCGCGGCAGCGCCAAATGGGCTGCTGCCGGCGCCATCGGCGGGAGCGCCGCGGCCGCCCTGCTCGCCGCCGGTTCATCGGCACTGGCGTTGTATTTCGCCCGCCGCATTATCACGCCCGCCTCGGCACGGCCGCAGGACCAGGAGATCCTGGCAGTGATCCGGGAGGGGGACGCCCAGCAGGTGATCCTCGCGGCCACCCCGGACGCCGTCCTCGAGGGCGTCTACGGTCTGTACTTCGATAACGGCCGCGGGCACGCCCGGATCGGCCGGATCGTGTCCTACTCTCCGGCCGAGCGCACTGTGCTGCGCGAGGTCGAAGCGGTGTATAGCGGAGACCTGTCGACCGCGCATCGGGGAACCTGGAGCGGGACAATCCACCCTGATCCGGCCACGCTCGGCGTGCCGGCGGAAGATGTCCTGATTGACGTCGACGGCGGAACAGCGCCGGCCTGGCTGGTCCGGGCCGAACCAGTGCCCGGAGTGGAGCACGGCGTGTGGGCGATCATGGTGCATGGGCGCGGCGCGACTCGGCAGGAGGGCCTGCGCGCCGTCGACACTGCCCGAAAACTGGGCATGTCCAGTCTGATGATCTCCTACCGCAACGACGGCCTGGCGCCCTCGGCGGCGGATGGCCGCTACGGCCTGGGCTCCACGGAATGGCGCGACGTCGACGCCGCCATTGCCTATGCCCTTGGGCAGGGTGCCCGCGAAGTTGTATTGTTCGGCTGGTCCATGGGCGGTGCGATCTGCCTGCAGACGGCCGACCTGTCACGGCACCGGCAGGTCATCCGGGCGCTTGTCCTCGACGCGCCGGTCATCAGCTGGGTCAACGTGCTGGCACACCATGCGGAGCTGAACCGGATCCCGACATCGGTGGGACGCTACGGGCAGGTGATGCTGGGCCACCGGCTGGGCCGCCGGCTGACCGGGCTGGC
>JBFGBS010000144.1:0-5928 GCA_041567475.1 Arthrobacter sp. | reverse complement strand
CAGCAGACATACGTGAACTCCGGCCACCATTTCTTGGGCCGGGCGGCCTCCGAGAAGCCGCACACGTCGCAGGTCAGCTGGGTCCAGACCGGGCGCTTGCCGGTGCGGTTTGCCCTCGACTGGAGCAGCCAGGCCGGGGGATTGTCCAGGATGGCGCCGAGCTCCGCTTCGCTTAACCGGGACGGAATGCCGTGGCGGTGGGCCATCTCCAGTGGAATGTCGAGGGCTTGGGCTGCTTCACGTCGGGTAACCATCCATCAACGATACGTGAGCCCGGCACGGCCCGCGTGCCGGGCCAGGCGCGCGCCCGGGCTGCCGGGCCTCCCGGCGCGGGTGTAGGCTCGACTCCAAATCCGGGCTCCCAGTCAAGGAGGCAGCAGGCATGACGAGCGCCGCCGATGCCAGCGCACCTGTTCCCGGCGCCCCGGACGCCGCCACGGCGAAGCTGCAGCAACGGGTCCTCGTCGTGGCCATCGTGGCATCGTTCATCGCGTTCCTTGACGGCTCGGTGGTGAACCTGGCCCTTCCTGCCATTGAACGCGAGCTCGGCGGCGGACTCGTGGTCCAGCAGTGGGTCGTGGACTCCTACCTGCTGACCCTCGGCGCACTGATTCTCGTGGCCGGCTCGCTGTCGGATTCCTTCGGCCGGGCCAGGGTCCTGCGCTGGGGCCTGGCCGGGTTCACCCTGACCTCGATCCTCTGCGGACTCGCGTGGAGTGGGGAAGCGCTCATTGTGGCCCGGGGACTCCAAGGCATTGCCGGGGCGATGCTGGTCCCGGGCTCACTGGCCCTGATCGTCACGGTCTTCGACGGCGCCGAGCAGTCCCACGCGATCGGCCGGTGGTCCGGCTGGACCAGCGGCGCGATCGTCCTGGCCCCGCTGATCGGTGGCCTGTCCGTGGATCTGCTGTCCTGGCGCGTGGTGTTCTTCATCAACGTCATCCCCGCCCTCGCCATCTGGCCGGTGCTGGGCAAGCTGCGTCACATGGACGCGATGGCGGGCTCAACCCGGCGGATCGACATCCGGGGGGCTGCGCTGGCCGTGGTGGGACTCGGCGGTGCCGTCTATGCCTTCATTGAACGCGGCACCCTGGGGTGGGACAACCCGCAGGTCTACCTGCCGTTGGCGGTCGGGGTGACCGCCCTGGTGGCGTTCGTGCGGCATGAAGCGCGCACGCCGTTTCCGATGATGCCGCTGGGGCTGTTCCGGATCCGGAACTTCGGCTGGGGCAACCTGGCCACCACGCTGATCTACGGCGCCCTGGCCCTGGGCTTTTTCGTGCTGGGCCTCTACCTCCAGCAGGTTGCCGGCCTGAGCGCGACGGCCGCCGGGCTGGCGTTGCTGCCGTCCACCGGGCTGCTCCTGCTGCTCTCCGCCAAAATCGGCGGCCTTGCCGGCAAGTTTGGTCCGCGGTGGTTCATGACGGCCGGTCCGCTGCTGTGCGCGGCGGGGTTCCTGCTCTTTTTGGCAGTAGAGACCCCGCTGGACTTCCTCTCCCAGGTGCTGCCCGGGGTCCTGGTCTTCGGGCTGGGGCTCGCGCTCACCGTGGCCCCGCTGACGGCCGCCATCCTGGGGGCCGTGCCGCCGGAGGAGGCCGGCATCGGTTCGGCCGTAAACAATGCGGTCGCCAGGATCGCCGGCCTGGTGGCCATAGCCTTTGCCGGACTGATTACCGGACCGGTCCTGACGACGGAAGGACTCCAAAACGCCTGCTACGTCACGGCGGCCCTCTTTGTTGCGGGCGGCGTCCTGTCCGCCGTCGGAATCCGGAACCCGCAGGCCCCGGCCCCGCCGGCGCTAACCGGCGAGGACTAGCCCGAGGGATGCCGCCGCGAGGCCCAGGAGCAGATTGGCGGCAACGTTGACCCCGGCGGCCCGGTAGCGTGCTTCGCTGACCAGCCGCACCGTGGCCGTACTCCAGGAGCTGAAGGTCGTCAGGCCGCCGGCCAGCCCGGCGGTCAGGGCAGTCAGGGCGTCGGCCCCCAGGCCCGCGTGGCCGGCCAGCCCGATGGCCACCCCGAAGAGGAACGAGCCGGCGGTGTTGACCGTCAGCGTGGCCCACGGCCAGTGCGGGTGCCGGCCGGGGCGGTGCGCGAACCAGGAATCGACGGCAAACCGCAGCAGGGCCCCGGCCATGCCCAGGAGCCCCACCAGCAGTGCGGCCATCACGAGGCACCGCCGCGGAGATCGGCGAGGGCCTTGCCGGTTTTCCAGCCGGCCGCTGCCGCCGCGAGGCCGAGGACCAGGCTGAGGCCCAGATAGAGCAGCCAGACGGTGTGGGAACCGGCGCGGAACTCCCGGTCAATCGCCACCACCAGCGCCGAGAACGTCGTGAAGGACCCCAGCAGCCCCGGGCCGATCCCCGCCCGGAGCCAGAAGGCCGTCTGCGGCCGGGCGATCCAGAGGGTGGTCAGGGCGGCGAGGACAAAACTCCCAACGACGTTGACGGTGAGGGTCGTCCAGGGCACGACGCCGAAGGTCTCCGGAAACAGCAGCCCGGCAGCGTACCGGAGCTCGGTCCCGGCGAGGCCGCCGACGGCGACGGCGGCCCACGCCTGCCAGCCGGGCACACCCGGGCGCTGCAGCGGACGGGATTCGGCCGGGGCGCTCTTCACTCAGTGGCCCTCGACGCTGCAGCCGGAATGCCGGGTTGGGCTGTGCACCCAGACGGAGTCCGCGACTTCGTCCGCGAGGTCGAACTCGCGCGGGGCGTCCCCGGTGCCGATCCGGACCACGAGGGGTCCGCCGAACGGCCGCCGGCCCAGGATTTCGACCGTGGCGTCGAGGTCGATGTTTTCGGCCGCGAGATACCGCAGCAGCTCCGGATTGTCGTCGCTGATCCGGATGATCGTGCCTGAATGGCCCAGGTCCAGCTCGCTCAGGCGGTGCGCGGCGGGCATCTGCACGGAGCCGTCCGCGGCCGGGATCGGATCGCCGTGCGGATCCCTGGTGGGGTGGCCCAGCTTGCCGGCCAGGCGCTCGATGAAAGTGTCGGAGACGGCATGTTCGAGCAGTTCGGCCTCATCGTGGACCTCGTCCCAGAGGTACCCGAGTTCCTCGACGAGGAAGGTTTCGATCAGCCGGTGCCGGCGGACCATGGCCAGGGCCAGCCGGGTGCCTTCAGCGGTCAGGGTGATGGCGCTGTACGGTTTGTGGTCTACGAGGCCCTGGTCCTTGAGCTTGCGGACCATCTCCGAGACGGAGGAGTTGGCGACGCCCAGCCGCTGTGCCAGCTGGCTGGACGTGATGGGCTTCTTCTGCCACTCCGTGAAGGAGTAGATGACCTTAACGTAGTCCTCGATCGAGGAGGAGGTCGCGATGGTCTTCACGGTCTCCAGCCTACCGTCACCGAAGGTTTGCGGCAGCGGGCCTGAGCGGCACGGTGCTTCGGATGAGGCCACCGGGCCGTAGGCGCTTAGGCCTTGGTGGCCCGCCAGGTCTGCGTCAGGTAGGGGAGCCGGAGGGCCGCGCCCGGCGGGTGGGCGAGGTGTTCGTGGAGATACCAGTCCAGATTCCCCATCACCTTGGCCCGGGTGGCGTCCGTTGCGGCCAGGTAATAGCTGCGGGACTTGGTGAGCTCCTTGATGTCCTCCGGGGTCACCGGGTCCTCCCAGCGGGTCAGGCGGCTTTCCAGTGCGGTGAACTCCGGGCCCACGGCGGGTTTGAAGTGCGGCTTGTGGACGTCGCCGGCATGCATGATGCGGGAGAGCCGGTGCACCCAGGGCACGGAGGTGTCCAACTGGTTCCAGATCAGCCCGAGGACGCCGTGCGGACGCAGGATCCGGGCGATCTCGGCACTGGCCTGCTGCGGGTCGCACCAGTGCCAGGCCTGCGCCACCGTCACGAGGTCAAACGCGGCCGGCTCGAGCCCCGTGTGCTCGGCGGTTCCCTCGACGGTCCGGACACCGGGCAGGGCCCGGCGAAGCTGGTCCAGCATGTCCCCGGATGGATCGACGGCCACCGTCCGGAGCCCGGCGGCCACGAGCAGGGCGGTGAATTTTCCGGTTCCGGCGCCGACGTCGGCGGCGTTCGTAGCCCCCGCGGGAATCAGCCAGCTGGCCGACTCGCCGGGATAGCCGGGCCGGACGCGGTCATAGTGTTCTCCGCCGTCCTGGAAGCTCTGGCCGAGCTCCCGGCGTCGCTCCTGGTAGAGCTTGGGGCCGCCGCCTGCCACGTGCGATCTCCTTCAAAAAGGTCCTGCCTGATACGGATACCTTTCGAATTTACCGTACGACGCCGGCCTGGTCCCCGCTGCAGGGTGCCGCGCCTGCGGTACCCGGCGTGTTGGGCGCCCAGTGCGGGTAGGCGCGGGTGTCGTTGGCGGGCACCCAGCGGCCTTCGTCGACCACGTAGTCCCAGCCGAGCCCGCCCTGGACGAGCTGTTCGATTCCGGCGAGCAGCCGCTGCGCATCCTCCAGCCGCGAGCCGAGGCCGAAGCTGGCGCGCAGGGACCCGGCGGGCAGGCCGAGGCGCTTGAGCAGGGGGTGGGCGCAGAAACGGCCGTCGCGCAGGCCGATCCCGTGTTCGGCAGCCAGGTAGGCGGCGACCAGGCCGGCATCGTAGCCTTCGACGGAGAAGTTGACGACGCCGATGCTGTCTGCCGGGCCGTCCGCCGCAGGGGAGTCCGCAAAAATCCGGTGCACGGAGACGCCCTCGATCCGCTGGAGCCCCTCGACGAGGAACGCGCGGATGGCCTCTTCATGCGCCTGCCAGTCGTCCGCGTCCAGGGCGGCAATGACCTGGGTGGCCCGGGCCAGCGTCGCCGCGCCGAGGACGTTCGGTGAGCCGCCCTCGTGCCGTGCCGGGCCGGTGGTCCACGTGACGGAGTCGAGGCGGGCGTCGCGGACGGCGCCGCCGCCGGCCAGGTGCGGTGTTCCGGCGTCGAGCCAGTCCGTCCGCCCCACCAGCACCCCGGCGCCGAACGGCGCATAGAGCTTGTGTCCGGAGAAGGCCACGTAGTCGATCCCGTCCGCGCTGATATTGATCCTCCGGTGCGCGGCGAGCTGCGCCGCGTCGACGACGATGCGGGCGCCGTGCTCATGGGCCAGCGCGGCCAGGGTCCGGATCGGCAGGATTTCCCCGGTGACGTTGGATGCCCCGGTCACGGCCAGCAGGCTGACGTTGCCCAGGGCCAGTTCCGCGCGCAGCCGCTCCAGCGTGGCCGCAAGGGTCGGCGCCGCCACCACGCTGCGGTGCGGCACGCGCTGCCACGGCAGCAGGTTGGCGTGGTGCTCGATGTCGAGGTAGAGCACGTCGCCGCTGTGCTGTCCGTCGCGGACCGGCAGGCAGCCGGCCAGCAGGTTCAGGGCGTCGGTGGTGTTGCGGGTGAAGATCACGGCGTCGTCGTCCCGGCCGCCGACGAAGTCGCGGACGATGGTGCGGGCGTTCTCGTAGACCGAGGTGCTGATCTGGGAGGCGTAGCCGGCGCCGCGGTGGACGCTGGCGTAGTACGGCAGGATCTCGTTCAGGTAGGCCGAGACGACGGACAAGGCGGGGGCCGAGGCGCCGTAGTCCAGGTTGGCGTACCGGACATGGCCGCCCCGGATCAGCGGGGTCTGGATCTCCGCCCCGGTGACCGCGGCGAGGGGGTGGCGACCGGCGGCGAACCGCTGGTCGGCCACGGAAGGGAGGGTTACGGGAAGAGTGGCAGTTGTCATGGGACCTCGCTCAAAAAGGACCCCTCACTCCGGGGATCCGCGCTTGCCTGATCCGCTCCGGACCGGCCTGGTCGTCACCCGGGGCACCCCACCGCGAATGGAGGGTTGCCGGCCAGCAAACCGGGGTTTAGCGCTGGCACTCGTGACCTGATTCGAGCGTAGGGCATCGGGGCTGTGGGAGAAAACAGCCGGGGCCAATGTGAAGCGTTTTATGACACGGTGCGGCCAACCAGGCTCCGGGCCGAAGAAAACGGCGCCCGCAGGCCCCAT
>JBFGBS010000143.1:0-5953 GCA_041567475.1 Arthrobacter sp. | reverse complement strand
GCTCCGGACCGGCCTGGTCGTCACCCGGGGCACCCCACCGCGAATGGAGGGTTGCCGGCCAGCAAACCGGGGTTTAGCGCTGGCACTCGTGACCTGATTCGAGCGTAGGGCATCGGGGCTGTGGGAGAAAACATCCGGGGCCAATGTGAAGCGTTTTATGACACGGTGCGGCCAACCGGGCTCCGGGCCGAAGAAAGCGGCGCCCGCAGGCCCCGTGGCGGGGCTGCGGACGCCGCTTCTTCGATTTTGCTGGCCGGTGGTGGTCCGGCTAGAGCAGGTGGTCCAGGTCGTCGAGGCCGGGGTTGAGGCGCTTGAGCACTTCCGAGTGGAGGATCGAGTTGGTTGCGAGGGCGTTGCCGCCGAACGGGCCGTCCTCGCCCTCCAGGGACGTGAACCGGCCGCCGGCCTCGGTCACGATCGGGACCAGGGCTGCCATGTCGTAGAGGTTGAGTTCGGGCTCGCAGGCGATGTCCACGGCGCCCTCCGCCACGAGGCAGTAGGACCAGAAGTCGCCGTAGGCGCGGGTCCGCCAGACCTCCTCGGTGAGGCCGATGAACTCATCGAGGTTGCCGCGCTCCTTCCAGCCCGAGAGGCTGGAATACGACAGCGAGGCGTCGGAGAGGTCGGAGATGTTCGAGACCTTCAGCCGGGTCGCGGCGGCCAGGGAGCGGCCGGTGTAGGCACCGGATCCCTTCGCGGCCCACCAGCGTTTGCCAAGGGCCGGGGCGCTTACGACGCCGAGCACCGGTTCGCCCTCATCAACGAGGGCGATCAGGGTCGCCCAGACCGGGACGCCGCGGACGAAGTTCTTGGTGCCGTCGATCGGATCGATGATCCAGCGGCGGGAACCGTGGCCGGAGCTGCCGAACTCCTCGCCGAGGACGGCGTCGCGCGGGCGGGACCGGGACAGCTGGCCGCGGATGGCTTCCTCCGCGGACTTGTCGGCGTCCGTGACCGGAGTGAGGTCGGGCTTCGTTTCGATCCGCAGGTCAAGGGCCTTGAAACGGCTCATCGTCTGGTCGTCGACGGAATCCGCCAGGACGTGGGCAAGTCGCAGGTCATCGTTGTAACTCGAAGCGGGTTGACTCATGGTTCCAAACTACCGCCAAAGCAGGCCCGCCGGCGGCAGGCCGGGCGCGGTGGCGCCGAACCAACGGCCGCCGGGGCCGAACCAACGGCCGCCGGGGACCCCGCCGGCCTAGGAGACGATGCCGAGTTCCTTGGCGTCCTGCGCTTCCATCCGCGGATCGGTGCCGAGCAGGCGCCGCAGGGACGCGAGCCGGGCCGGGCCCGAGGGGCCGGCATGTCCGGCCGCCACCCAGGCGTCCACACCGCAGTTGACGGCATCTGAGTTGTGTTTGCAGCCGCGTTCGCAGTCGTCGGTCCCCGGTTCAAGGTCCGGGAAGGAGCGCAGGATCCGGTCCGGATCCACGTGCGCCAGGCCGAAGGACCGGATACCGGGGGTGTCGATGATCCAGCTGCCGGCCGGCGCGTCGTTCACCTTGAGCGCCAGGGCCGAGGACGAGGTGTGGCGGCCGCGTCCGGTGACGGCGTTGACGCCGCCGGTGGCGCGTTCGGCGCCGGTCAGGGCGTTCACCATGGTGGACTTTCCGACGCCGGAGTGGCCGATCATCACGGTGACCTTGCCGTCGAGGTAGCCGCGCAGCTGCGAGACCGCGTCGCGGTCCAGCCGGGCCGAGAGCCCGTCATCGGAGCGGGCATCGATCCCCGACGCCGCCGAATCCGCGGTCCGGCTGATGATGACCGGGAAATCGAGGTGCTGGTAGTTGGAGAGCAGCTCCGCGGGGTCCTTGACGTCGGCCTTGGTCACCAGCAGCAGCGGCGAGATGCCGGCGTCGTACGCGGCGACCAGGGCGCGGTCAATGAAGCCGGTGCGCGGCTCCGGGTTAGCGGCGGCCACCACGATCACCAGGGTGTCCGCGTTGGCGACGACGGCGCGTTCGATCGGGTCGGTGTCGTCCGCGCTGCGCCGCAGGAGCGTCTTGCGGTCCTGGATTTTCACGAGCCGGGCGAGGGTGTCGGGCTCTCCGCTCACGTCCCCGACCAGCGAGACGAAGTCGCCGGCGACGACGGGGTTGCGCCGCAGTTCCCGGGCCCGGGCGGCGATGATCTTGCGTTCGTTGGCGGTTCCTTCGCCCACCACCGCGGTATACCGGCCCCGGTCCACCGTAATGATGCGCCCGGTCTGGGCGTCGTCATAACTGGGCCGGTCCTTCGTCCGTGGACGCGTGCCTTTTTTGTTCGGCCGGATCCGGACGTCGGACTCGTCCCACGAATCAGTGCTGCGTGCCACCGGTGGTGTCCTTCTCTGCGGCCGGGAATTCCGGGGAATCCGGGGCGGATCCGGCGGGTCCCTCGGCCAGCATGGCGGCCCACATCCGGGGGAAGTCCGGCATGGTCTTGGCTGTGGTCCCGATGTCCTCCACCTCGACGCCGGGTACCGCGAGGCCCAGGATGGCGCCGGCGGTCGCCATCCGGTGGTCCGCGTAGCTGTGCACCACGCCGCCGTGCAGGGCCGCGGGCCGGATAATGAGGCCGTCGGACGTTTCTTCCGCGTCGCCGCCGAGGCGGTTGATCTCGGCCACCAAGGCCGCGAGCCGGTCTGTTTCGTGGCCGCGGAGGTGCGCTATCCCGCTCAGGCGAGACGGCCCCGTGGCCAGGGCGCAGAGGGCCGCGACGGTGGGCGCGAGTTCGCTGGTTTCATCGAAATCCGCGCCCCGGATCTCCGCGCCGCCGGTCACCGTCAGGGTGCCGTCCTGCAGGGTCACCGCGGCCCCCATGGTGGTGAGGATGCTGCGCCACAAATCGCCGACCTGGGTGGTCTCGGCCGGCCAGTCCGGGATGCGGACGGTGCCGCGCGTTGCCAGCGCGGCGGCCAGGAACGGGCCGGCGTTGGAAAGATCCTGCTCGATCCGGTGGTCGAAGGCACTGATGCTGCCGGGCGCCACGATCCAGTGGTCCGGGCGTGAGTCGTCCACGGACACGCCGACGCCGCGCAGCACGGCGACCGTCATGTTGATGTGGTCCAGGCTGGGGACCGGCGGGCCGGCATGCTCCAGATGCAGTCCCTCCGTGAAACGGGCGCCGGCGAGGAGCAGCGCCGAGACGAACTGCGAGGACGCGCTGGCATCAATGACCAGGTGCCCGCCCCGGACTTCACCCGTTCCATGGACCGAGAACGGCAGCGCGGCGGCCGGTCCTCCGTCCGGAGCCGTGACCTTGACGCCCAGCCCGGTGAGGGCCTCGATGATGGTGCCCATCGGGCGCTTCCGGGCGTGCGGGTCGCCGTCGAACAAGGTGGTTCCACGGCGCAGGGCGGCCACCGGCGGGACAAAGCGCATCACGGTGCCGGCCAGGCCGCAGTCGATCCCGGTGCCGGCCGCGGGTGCGTCCAGGCTGAGCGGGCTGATCTGCAGGTCGGGTCCGAAGGCCCCGTCGCCGGGAACCTCGGTGATGGTGGCCCCCAACTGGCGCAGCGCCTCGATCATGAGCGCCGAATCGCGGGAGTGCAGCGGCGCGCGCAGCCGGGACGGACCGTCGGCGAGGGCCGCCAGCACCAGGTAGCGGTTCGTCAGGGATTTGGACCCGGGCACGGTGACGGTGGCGTCGACGGGCCGTTCCGCGAACGGGGCCCGCCAGTGGGCGCCGTCCGCGGACGGGACGGGAACGGATGCTGCGGTCGAGGTGGAACCGGTCATTGCTGCTTTAGGCTCCGGTCGCGTGGTCGACAGCCTTGCGGACGGCCTTGTCGGCCTTGTCCAGCCGCTTGGCGGTGGTCTTCTTGGCATCGGCCGCGAGGTGTCCGGCGCTCTTCTTGGCGCCCGCGGCGAAGTGCTCGGCCCGCCACGCGAGGCTGGGGCGTCCGGCCGTGTCCACCGAGGCCAACAGCACACCGCCGGTCAGCGAGACGTTCTTCAACAGTTGCTTGCGGCGGGCGTCGCGGGCCTGCGTGGAAGAGATGTCCGCGCTGCGCCATTCCACGAAGGCATTGAGCGCCGAGACGACTGCCAGGATGGTGGCGGCCAGGCGGGCGGACTTGCCGAGGGCAAAAAACACCCCGGCGCCGATCTGGGTCCCGCCGATCACGCGGGCCAGGACTTTCTCGTCGGTCTGGAACGGCAGTGAATCCGCCGCCCGGCGCAACAGGGGAGAGAGTTGCGCCGCGGTGTCATCGGCGTTCTTCAACTTGTCCATGCCGGCCAGGACGAAGCTGGAGGCGAGCATGGGGCGGGCGAGAAAACGGACAAAGGACATGAATTTCCTCCTGGATGGACGAGCCGCGGACGCTGCGCGCGGGAACCGGTTCCAGTCTCGCACCTTTGTGGAATATTTGCCTGCCGCGCGTGGTTGTTCATGACAGGTTCACACCGCTCTTCGAAGCGGGTTATTCAGTCTTCGGGGCGGGGTATGAGGTTGCTCGGACCCGGCAGTACGGGCCTGCGGGCCGTTGCGCCGGCTTTCGGCGGTAATGAGGAGGCAAAGGTTTGATACTGGTCAAGGACAGCGGAAGGCCCACGGGCCGGCCGGAGGACGTTGCATCGGGGACCGCGGCGGCGGTGCTGCACACGGCGGCGCTGGTTGCCGAACCCGCCGATCCGTGGGGCGCCGAACCGTGGGGCCGGGGCACATCCGCGGGCGTGGTACCCGCCGTGGCCCGGCCGGCCCGCCGGGCGGTGACAGTAGACTTGAAGGCAATGAGTACCATGGACCCGGCCGGAACGGCCACACACAAGGCCGCCGGTAACGACGCCGAGCCCGCCACACCTTCGGACGCCGACCCGGCAGAGGCGCTTCGGGAGGCCGCCGCGCAGGAAACCCTCGTGGACGGTGAACCGCTGGACGTCGCCTCGGAAACCGTGGAGCAGCGCCGGCTCCGGTTCGAACGCGATGCCATGCAGTACGTGGACCAGCTGTATTCCGCTGCCATGCGGATGGCACGGAACCCGTCGGACGCGGAGGACCTGGTCCAGGAGGCCTACACGAAGGCGTTCTCGGCGTTTCACCAGTACAAGCCGGGAACCAACCTCAAGGCCTGGCTGTACCGCATCCTCACGAACACCTATATCAACCTTTACCGCAAGCGTCAGCGCGAGCCGCTGCAGTCCAACTCGGACACCATCGAGGACTGGCAGCTGGCCCGCGCGGAATCGCACACGTCCTCGGGGCTCCGGTCCGCCGAGGCGGAAGCGCTCGACCACTTGCCGGACTCGGACGTCAAACGGGCGTTGCAGGCGATCCCCGAAGACTTCCGGCTGGCGGTTTACTTCGCCGACGTCGAGGGCTTCGCTTACAAGGAAATTTCAGAAATCATGAACACCCCCATCGGGACCGTGATGTCCCGGCTGCACCGCGGCCGGCGGATGCTGCGGGACATGCTGGCCGACTACGCCGCCGAGCGGGGATTCAGTGCCGCAGGCTCCACTGCCGCGGCGAAAAGTATCACAGAGGAGAACGCGAAATGAGCGACTGCCAGGGACTGGGCGACTGCGACGATACCCGGATGCAACGCATCTACGAGTACCTGGACGGGGCGCTGACGCACAACGACATCGCCGACATCAAGCAGCACCTGGACACGTGTCCCGAATGTTTCGAGCAGTATGACCTCGAATGCGTCATCCGCACCATCGTCAAGAGGTCCTGTATCGAGGCCGCGCCCGAGAACCTCAAGAACAACATCCTGGACAAGATCCACTCGATGCGGACCGTCGAAGCCTGACCGGTTCCGCAGGCGAGCCGTACAGCAAATAACCCCGTACACCGTGAGGTGTCCGGGGTTATGTGCTTAATACTGACAATCCAAGCCTTAGCTTAGGCGTTGGGGCGCTTGCCGTGGTTCGCGCCGCCACGCTTACGGTCACGACGTTTACGTGCACGCTTGCTCATAGCTGGCCTCCTTAAATGTTGGTACTCAAAAGAGCTGCCCTCAAGT